>JAGLEV010000083.1 GCA_023144895.1 Thiotrichaceae bacterium | reverse complement strand
CCCGAATCCCGCCGTGATCTTTCGGTATCTTATGCTAGGTTAGCTCAAATAGCAGAAGCAAATTCAGATAAAGCACTTGCCATTCATTATTTTCTCCAAGGCTTGGAATATGCAAAGATTTACCAATTGAAACAACAATGCCCTGATGCAGATCAGTTAATTGCTTTTTTTGAGCGTGAGATTCAGCGGTTACAGATGATAAATGATTGAGAAATAAATTATTCATCTAAAAGCAAAATAGCGACAGCTCGTCGATCTTCTGAAAGCAAAATATTATAGGTTCGACAGGCTGCCTTTGTGGTCATGACTTCATAACCGATACCAAGCATGACCAGTTGCTTTAATAAATCTTTACTTAGCATGTGTTGGCTCTTTCCTGTACCAATCAAAATGACTTCAGGTGTGAGTGCTTTCGCCTGTTCTATCTGTGTACTATTCAAATGACGCAATGAACTATCCCCTAAAAGTACCAATGCATCGGGGGCGAGAATTAGCGACTGAGTGATAATTTTATGATTGACATGAATAGTATTAGCTTCGTAGCCAGTAATACTATTTTTACTTTTATCAAGATCTTCAGTGAATTTCATGATTTTATTTCACTAAAGCGAGTGTCGACTAACTGAGTATTAGAAAGTGCTTCATGAAGTAAGCGTTGTTTGCTGTCTTTGAGTGACCACAAAAAGCTAATACTTAGTGTGAGTAGGGCAATGCCAAAGGATGCAAAGACACTCATATCGAGTAGCTTATGAGCGAATAAGAAGCCGATCGTTATAATGCTGAGTAAGCTAATATAACGTAGCATAATTTGTAGAGCGCTGGGCTTTCCTTCTGTCACTGAACTAATCATACGTAATTTCCAGACCCACATGCCAGCAGTATTATTTCTTTGGGTGCAAAAGTAGATAAAGTAGAGTAGCCCAACCAATAGCTGGAGTACAGAGAAGGCATAGGCGACTAAGCTATCTGCTTCAATAGAGCCAACAAAGAACATGCCAATGTAACTGATGAATAGTGCCAATGTACCAGCAACACAAAAATCATAAATCATGCCTGCAAGGCGACGGATCATCGTGGGGGCTGTAATATTCATTGGCTGAGGTCAATAAAGTTTTGTAACATGGCATGACCGTGTTGAGTGAGAATAGATTCAGGATGGAATTGTACGCCTTCAATGGCAAATTCTTTATGTCGAACTCCCATGATCTCGTCTATTTCTCCTTCTTTGGTTTCTGTCCATGCCGTGATTTCTAGGCAATCAGGACAGGTTTTTTTATCAATCACCAGTGAATGATAGCGAGTGGCTTCAAAGGGGTTGGATAGACCATTAAAGACTCCCTTATCAGTGTGGTGCATCATTGAAGTTTTACCGTGCATAATTTCTTTAGCACGAATAATATCACCGCCAAAGGCTTGACCAATAGATTGGTGACCTAAGCAAACACCCAGCAAAGGTAATTGACCTGCGAAGTGATGAATAACCTCCAGTGATATACCCGCTTCATTAGGTGTACAAGGTCCTGGGGAAATAACAATGCGCTCTGGTTGTAAGGCTTCGATTGCTGTAATACTGATTTGGTCATTACGCACAACTTTTACTTCAGCGTTGAGTTCACCAAGATATTGCACAATATTGTAGGTAAATGAATCGTAGTTATCGATCATCAAAATCATGTTGTTTACTCCCTTGTTTAGCGGTGAGGCTTGATACTATCAAGCCCTGCGGCGGCTAAACTGGCGGCTTTAAAGATGGCTCGCCCTTTGTTCATCGTTTCTTTCCATTCCAGCTCAGGGGTTGAGTCATAAACCACACCCGCCCCCGCTTGAATATGCAGTGTGTTATTTTGAATAACGGCAGTACGAATAGCAATAGCAGTATCCATGTTGCCATTCCATGAGAGATAGCCAATAGCACCAGAGTATATTCCTCGTTTAACAGGCTCTAGCTCATTAATAATTTCCATCGCACGTATCTTTGGCGCACCACTGACCGTCCCTGCGGGGAAGGTGGCTTTTAGTACATCCATTGATGATAAGCCTTTATTCAGCTCACCTTCTACATTAGACACAATGTGCATAACATGAGAGTAGCGCTCGATAGTCATTTTATCAGTGAGTTTTACAGTGCCTGTTTTGCTAATACGCCCTGTATCATTACGCCCTAGGTCAATAAGCATAAGGTGTTCAGCAAGCTCTTTAGGGTCGCTAAGTAATTCTTGTTCAAGCGCTTTGTCGCGTGCTTCGGTTTCACCTCGTTTCCGTGTTCCAGCGATAGGGCGCACAGTCACTTTACCATCATCCAGTTGTACTAAAATTTCTGGTGATGAACCCACAATATGAAACTCATCCATATCTAAATAATACATATAGGGAGAGGGATTAATGCTGCGTAATGCACGGTATAAGTCGAGCGGTGGGGCAGTATAAGGTGTGCTTAACCGCTGTGAAAGTACCACCTGCATAACATCGCCTGCAGCAATGTATTCTTTGGCAGTATTAACGGCTGATTTAAAGCCTTCTTCAGTAAATCCAGAGGTGAAATCTTCTTCTGTTATGGTTTTATGTTGTGCAGAAGGGCTGTAATTTCGGTAGTCTGTTGGGCTTTGCATCAATAATTGTAATTGATCAAGTGCTTTATTGGCTTGTTCATAGCCATCGTGTTCAGCCAAAACAATGAGTATGAGCTTATTGCGTAGGTTATCAAAAACAACGACTTGCTCAGAGAGCATGAGCATAATGTCGGCTGAGCCAATGGGGTCTGGTTTTGTGGGTAATTGTGCTAACTTAGGCTCAATCATGTGAATGATTTCATAGCCAAAATAGCCAACAATCCCACCAATAAAACGGGGCAAGCCTTCGATATTTGGAACGTTGTATTGTGTTTGGTAGTTTTCAATCCAGTCCAGTGGATTATCAACATTTTCTTCACTAATGAGCTGGTGATTTTCAAAGAGGCTAATAGTGTTGCCAGTAATACGGATAATGGTTTTACAGGGCATACCAATAATGGAATATCGCCCCCATTTTTCTCCGCCTTGCATTGATTCAAATAAGTAAGAATAGGGTGCTTTGGCTAATTTGTGATAAACGCTAAGAGGGGTGTCGAGGTCTGCCATCATTTCACGAACAATAGGAACGTGGTTATAGCCTTGGTCAAAATAATGCTGAAAACTTTTTTTATCCATGGAGGTCACTTCTTTTTAAGCAGACAGTTAAGTTAGCAAAGTAGGATCGCCACTTCTTAGCGAGGTGGCTATTATATTATGCGTACAATGCTTTTATGTCTTAATGAGTTGGATTAATTCACTCATTGAATCAATAACCTTATCGGGGTCATAATTTCTGATATCTTCACCATGATTATATCCATACGACATACAGATAATATCAAATCCAGCAGCACGTGCTGCTTTTACATCAGATTTTGAATCGCCTAGCATTAGAGAGCTTTCAGGAAGAACATCTAACTGAGTACAGGCATGAAGCAACGGCATAGGGTCAGGCTTCTTCTTCTCTAATGTATCACCACAGATGATAATTTCAAAATCATCATGAATGCCCAATGCTTTTAGGATAGGGATAGTGAATTGTTCTGCTTTATTGGTCACACAACCAATATGCAAATTATCACAGCTATGCAGGTATTCTAATCCTTCCTTCACACCAGGGTATAAAGTACTGCGGTCTGAGTGATGGACAGAATAAAGCGCATTAAAGATTGGCATGCCTTTATCAAATAAAGCACTGTCAGGATAACCGTCTAAGTCTTTTGTTAGCGCACGTTCAACAAGACGAATAACACCATTACCAACCCAGTTACGTACTTCTGCTTCACCATGAGGTTCCATGCCCAATTGCTTGAGCATTTCATCCACACACCATGCAAGGTCAGGTACGCTATCGACTAAGGTACCATCAACATCGATGAGTACCATTTGAGGTGAGAATATTTTAGACATTGGCAGCCGCTAGTTCGCTACGGAATTCACCGATAATTGAATCGTAAATGTTCGCATCATCGTTGTTTTTTGCACCAAAGATTGCAGAACCTGCAACATAAGTGTCAGCGCCTGCTTCTTTGATTTCTTTGATATTGTTGGCTTTAACTCCACCATCAATTTGTAGACGAATATCATAGCCTGATGCATCAATCATTTTACGCACTTGTGCTAATTTTGTGAGTGATGATGGGATGAAGCTTTGACCACCAAAACCCGGGTTAACCGACATAAGTAAGATCATGTCTACCTTGTCCATCACATATTCAAGCTGTGATAAAGGTGTTGCAGGGTTGAAAACTAAACCTGCTTTACAACCAAGTTCACGGATCATTCCCAATGTACGATCAACGTGCTCAGCTGCTTCTGGATGAAAAGTAATAATACTTGCACCTGCTTTTACAAAATCAGGAATAATGCGGTCAACAGGCTTTACCATAAGATGAACATCAATCTCAGCGGTAACGCCATGTGTGCGTAATGCATCACAAACTAATGGCCCAATCGTTAGGTTAGGAACATAGTGGTTGTCCATTACGTCGAAGTGAACAATGTCCGCTCCAGCCGTTAATACATTATCAACTTCTTCACCTAAACGTGCAAAATCAGCAGAAAGGATAGAAGGCGCAATAAAGTCAGTTTGACGAGCCATTGTGGTTCTCCATGCAAATAAATTTAAAGTCGGAACTTTACCGCAATTCGAGCTTCGTTTCAGCAAATATAATTATTCGTCTTTAAATGGTGAAACTCTTGGAGGGTAATCTACAAAAGGTAGCGAGACTTTAGTTGATCATTTGACAGGGCTGGAGTTTGTTCTATGAGTGATAGAAGTTGATAGTAAAAGCTAGGTTGGGCTTCAGTCCATCATTTGACCATTTCAATAGGAGTCTGTTCTATGGTGATAAAAATTGATAGTAAAAGGTCAATTGGGCTTCAGTCCGAAAAAGTGATTTTATCGAATGATTTTAACCGTGCTGGCTAAAATGTCAGGCTAAAGCCCTGATCTATCATCGTCGTATTTTAGCGAAGAATGCTAAGGATACTTTGGTGACGTGATTGTTTTGCTAAATCTTTAGGAGTTTTACCATCACGATTTTTACGGCTGAGTTGTGCGCCTCGGTTTAATAATAATGTCGCAATGTTTGCTTTACCAAAACGTGCGGCAGTATGTAGTGGTGTCCATCCTGAAACAGTTTGGGCATTCACATTAGCCCCTTGCTGGATTAGTGCTTGAGCAGCAGAGTGATTACCTGTTGATGCTGCCGCGTGTAAAGGGGTTTCACCATTACCATTAGCACTATTGACTTGTGCACCTTGATTAATAATATTTTGAATTTGTGATGCATTGCCTCGTTTAGCGAGTGTGAATAGCTGGTCATTGGCTTCTTGAGTGCTCATTCGTGGTTGAGTTTCTACAGGACGCGCTTCAGCAACAGGGCGTTGTGGTTGGTACTGTTGTTGCTCTGGAGCAGGGCGTTGATAGACAGGCTGCTGTGGTTCGACATATCGGCTACGTTCTTGTTCAGCAAGTCTTTGCTGTTGTGCTTGGCGCTGTTGAATTTGTCTTTGCTGGGCTTGTCTTTGTTGTTGAATATGGCGTTGCTGTTGTGCTTGTTGGCGCTGATAGGTTTGTCTTTGCTGGAACTGTTGTTCTTCACGATAGTGATTAACAACAATAGGGGCTACTCGTGGTTTATTGGCGGCAGCAAGATTAACACGATGCATTCTTATTGGTGCAATGTTTGGCGTGTTGCCTGAAGTATAATTCTCACCTTGTATTTCGATATTTGAATTCATAGAGTAGCTTTGCACGGGTGCTGTAGAAATGCGGGTATAGTCATTTTTATCAACAGTTGCAGTACAGGCGTGTAGGAGAGGCAGGCTTATTAGAACCAGTAGAGTCTTGTAGGAGTGCTTAAACATAGTTATTTCCATTATTAGGGTTTATGCCGGGTATGGGGAGCCGTGTAATTACTGGTAAGTAATTAGACCAAAAGAAGTAGCTACCTCTCTTGGTCTCCTAATAATCATAGTTTTTTTGCTACAAAAAAGATAAGCGCTAATTCGTAGCCGAGCGGTTTTTACAGCTAATCGTTAGGTTCTTGCTTAATTGTTGCAAGTAATTCATTAATAATAACACTTTGTTCCTTTGCACTTTCACTACTGGCTTCTTTTAAAACATCAGTAGCTGCCTTGGTATAGCCCATATCGATATAGGCTTTTGCCATATTAATTTTCAAGTCGACATCTTCATGGGCTTGATCAATGGCTTGTGCTTTATCTACCTGACTAGAGGCAATCGCTGTATTTAACGTGGCTTCTCTTTTGATAACAGGGTCTAATAGCTTGTCATTGGTTAGTACTCTTTCTTTGGCAGTGACAGCTGTTCGAGTGAGCGGAATACCTATTTTGTCTTGTTTATTCGGCTTTTTAAAGGCGCGATAAGTGACTAAGGCTAATAGCCCTAAGGTACCAAAAAGAATAGCAAGTTGCCATGGCTTATCAAAGCTATTAAAGCCTTCTAAATCATTAACCCCTTGTTGTGTCGCTATATCTGTTGATATTGTTGCTGCCTTTTCATTATTCTCTGTTGCTGTTTTGTCATCAGTCGCAGAGGGCTCATTGGCTTCAGTATCAGTCGGTGTCACTATAACAACATCTTCTTTTAGTGCTTCATCTTTAACGGCATTATCACGATTGGCTGGCTTTTTATGATCGACTTGGTCTTGAAGAGCAGCAATTTGTTGATCGAGTAGGTTAATCGTTTTATTTTGTTGCTCACGGATACCCTCTAAAGAATCGAGTTTTCCATAGGTTTGATTCGTGCTTTTGTCGGCAAGAATTTTCTTATCATTAATACCAAGATCGGGGTTGTCAATAATATCCGCTGTAGGTGTTGTTTCTGGTGATTTCTCATCAGATTTTGCGGTATCTTCTACATTATCAGACGCTGTTTCTGGCGATTTCTCATCAGATTTTGCGCTATCTTCTGCATTATCAGACACTGTTTCTGGCGATTTCTCATCAGATTTTGCGCTATCTTCTGCATTATCAGATGCTGTTTCTAGCGATTTCTCATCAGATTTTGCGGTATCTTCTGCATTATCAGACGCTGTTTCTGGCGACTTCTCATCAGATTTTGCGCTATCTTCTGCATTGTCAGTCGCTGTTTTTGGTGATTTCTCATCAGCTTTAACAGTATCTTCTGCACTCTCCGTTGTTTTTGATGATTTCTCATCAGCTTTGACAGTATCAGTCGTTGCTTCTGGAGATTTCTTATCAGTTTTTACTACCGTCTTAGCGCTCTTTGATTTTTCTGAGACATTACCCGACTTGGGTAATGGTTCTAAAACAATATTGCCTTTTTTTCCTTTTTTAAATAAAGCATGGTGTTCATTAATGAGTTTAATCGCTTTTTTATTATTAATCGTTTTAATAATATCTTCACTCGGCAGATCCAGCATAGCGCCTAACTTAATGGAGTGAATATTTTTACCTTTAAATGCTTTTGGGTTAGCCCGTAAAATGGCAACCATAATCTGCTGTGATTTAAGTTTTGTCTTCGGATAAGCTTTTCTAACAATAACACCAAGGTAATCTTTTGGTTTAACAGGTCCATAGCTACGTTCAGCATAGGCATTTCCCACGGTGAAAAAAATCAGGCAGGCAGTTAAGCTAATACAAGCTAATATTTTTTTAATCATTGTCTTAGTACACTCATCAGGGGGTCATGAGGATCAAATAAATCCAGTTATAATATTTTGTCAATATTTTTAGCAGCACGTTTAACGTCAAGGAAAATAAGCCCTAAACGAGCCTTTGGGCGAGCTAAAACTGTTAATACTGACTCATTATTAGCATGGGTCATCAGTATATAACCATTATCACCTTTGATTAATACTTGCTCAAGTGTACCACGATTGAGTTCTTCTGCGGTACGGTCACCCAGTGAAAGTAGGGCGGCACTCATTGCAGCAACACGGTCATCATCCATATCCGCTTGAAGCATTGAGGACATGATAAGTCCATCGGTTGAAATAATAGCAGAGGCTTCGATATCGGTACTTGAGCCATTGAGTTCACTAAGTATTGAATTAAGCATTTCTGAGCGCATAGGTATTCTCCTTCAGTAGTTTATGTTTATTTTATGTATTATTGTATTTTGACTAAAAAATGGTGTTGTCATAGCGAATTGATAATGCCCATATCAATTGGCGGAATGCTTCTTGGTTGAATTGTGGCATACCTTCAGCAATCAAGGTAAAAACTTCATTGCCAATAAAAATAGGCCAAAAACCAATTTCAGAGTTACCCAGACTATCGATCAATCCCCACCCACGCTGCTTTAAATGCAGGTTGCCACTTAATAGTGCTTTGTGTCGATCATAGTTATTGATTAACTCAGTACTCATTGCCGCAAGTTCTTCTGATGCTTCATGGGTAAAGCCAATCGCTCCAAGGTAAAAACCTTGTGATTCTGCTAGAGCAATCTTCTTAGTATCTGCCAAAGGTTTTAGCAAACTAGGTAAAATATCTTCTAAGCGATCTTGTGGGGCTGCTTCCTGAATCTCTGTGCCATAAATCAGACCCGCTTTTTGCATCCAGTGGACAAATTTTAGTCCATCTTCACCCTCTAAGCCACTATATAATGCTGATAGATCTTGATTGAATAAGGGCGTTTCAGGCGTTTGTAACAATTGTTGAATAAAGTTACGAGCAGGCTCACTGTCCCTATCTTGTACAGCATAATAACTTCCAGTCGGAGTGACTCCAAGATATAAATTGTCTTGAGAAACATATTCGGTCATTCAGAGATTCCTGGGTCAAGTGAGAGCAATAAGCCTTGAAGAAGTAGCGAAACATCTTCACGGGAGCGTGCATCAACTTCAAAAATAGGGGCTTTATAACCTAGCTGATCAAGCCAATTTTGATAGTCATCAAGATGAGGTGGACGTTGTTTGTCAATCTGGGTAATTCCAATAACTAATTGGTGTGTTTCAATAAACTCCTTAAAGGAATTGATATAAAAACGCATATCATGGAATGGGTCTTTACGGGTGTTGTCTAGCAATAGTACCAGCCCTATCCCACCTTTGCTAAGAATACTCCACATAAAGTCAAAACGTTGCTGCCCAGGAGTACCATAGAGATGTACTTTTTCATCATTACCCAATTTAATAATGCCATAGTCCATAGCAACTGTCGTATTACGTTTACGATCTTTAGTCATGTCCGTTGCTGTTTTATTGGTTGAGACTATATCAATATCACTAATTGAATTGATAGCGGTTGTTTTTCCAGAGCCTACGGGGCCGGTGAATATTATTTTACGATTAATCTGGCTCATTGTTTTTAAGTTCCACTATTAGTCAGCTTGCCAAATAGTCGGGCAATGATGCCAATCTTTTTGCCTTGCTTTGTTGTACCTGTAGTTGCTTTACCTTTTTCAATAAGGTTAAAGCTATTGGCAGCATCAGCAAAAGCGGTGACATAGTTGATTGGTATTTCCAGACGTTCGGCTATTTGTTGTAGGGTGTAGTTTTGATCATGCCAAAGAGCGGCAATTTTCATCGAGAATGGGAAACTTTCTATCCGTGTAAAGTCAGGCCAGTATTTTAAGCGATAAGTTTGTTTTGGCTTAATCGTTGTTGCTAATCGTCCTTGAGAGGTTAATAGGCTGGTTGTCCAGATAAAGTATTCTAAGTGATTACAATACTCTCTATGTGTTGTAATTTTTTGTTTTACTTTATTGGATTCATCAGTATTTAATAGATGTAGATTGATTTGTCCAGGTTTGACTTCCTGTTGACACAGGGTCGTAAAGCTTTCTTCACTAGGAGTGAGTGGACTAAATATTAGACAGTCATTATAGAGAATATAAAACTGATGAGGTTCGTATTTGATTTGTACCACTTGGTTGGTACGTTGTGATAGATTGTTAGCCGCTAGTAAGCTACCTAGAAAGTAGTTATTCGGCTGATATGTTATTATATTATTCGTGTTGTTCTCTTTACCACAAAGAAGATTCCAGCGTTGCTGTGCTTGCTCCGCACTAGTAAAAGGAGGATGACTACGATTAATTAAATGCTCAGGCTCTTGTGGAATTTCACGCTCAGCTTTTTCTTTTCGTTTTGCTTCTTTTTTAGTAGCACTACTTTTAATAGATTCTGCTTTAGAGTCTATTTTAGATTCAGGTTGGTCTTGTCTCTGCGGTATTGTTGCTGTTTTTTGTTGTGCTAGCTCAACAGGCTTGCTTGGCTGAACTTTTTCTTCACTTCTTTGAGTTTTTTCTGCCTCCGATGTCGGCAGTTGTCGTTGTTCTGTAGATTCTTTATTTTCACTCACAATACTTTGTGCTGCAACAATTAATGCTTTTGCAGTAATCGGCTTGGCAACCCAGAGCACACCTTCTTCAGTTGGCTTCTTCATTGCAAGAGCAATACAAGGTTTATCATCCTTATTTTTTTCCCATTGCTGTTTTGAGCTAGGGTAGTCTAAGTCAATAATATGTAAGTCGGCCAGTGCCCGCTCTCTTGTTAGTGAGAAATAATGGTGACCAGAATTCTTAATAAAAAACTCTAAAATAGCTTGGCTATGAGGGCTAATGCTATCTAATGAGATTTTTAGAGGAAACTGTAGGTTCATATTATTCATTGTTATACCCTACCACTCTTCTGAGGTGTTCATATAGGCTTCCCATGCAAGTGATGGGGTAGCTTCGGCTTCAAGTAGCCTTTGTGTCATATTTTCAAGTGCCTCTTTGTCTCGAGTCGATTGGTAAATAAGTAGTAACTCTTCTTCAATAAGAATGTCATCAAAATTATCAAGTAAGGCTTGCTCAAGAATTATACGAGCTTCATCGATTTGACCTTCATCGATAAGCGCTAAGGCTTCTTCTAAATTATTGTCATAGCCTGCTTGGACTATTTCTTTTTTATGATGAATAACTAACGCTTTTGAAGTACAAATGCCGTTTGATAAGACAGAGCCATTAAGCCAGCAATTGACGGTTTCTGTATTTTCAAAAAGATTACTTAGCTTGGTATAGTTTCCTGCCGAAAGAGAATCTTTCGCTTTATCCAATAAATTAAAATAAAATCGCTTACCAGAGAGTGATAAGGCAATGGATAAATCTTGGAAGGCACCCAGTAATACTTTTTCTAAATTGGCTTCAATACAAAGCAAAATTCTTTGTGTATGCAGCCGTAAATTATGTGGAGTGCGAGAAATATTGCGAGATAATAAGCGCCAAGCATTAAGCGGGTTGTAGTCATCACCAAAGTGAAGTCGATGATCTAAAGGTAACTTAAGGTCGATGTAAAAGTCGTGGGCATCAGTCATTATCAAATTTCATTTAATTGTAGGGGTGTTTTGTTACATTTGAGACCTTTGCCTGTAGTCAATTGAGTGTCTAACTTAATCACTCTATAATATAACGCTTGGTCTCTGTGGTTGATCATTAGCCCGACCCATTACTTCAGTGTAATTAATAGCAATATTCTATAAGTTGGGACAGATGTATTTCAAAGTTATATGATAGACCAAGTATAACAGAATTGCACAAGCCAAGTGTAGCAAGTGGTTGTACATTGCTAATAAGCTGTCGTTATTAAGAAACTCTGATACTTCTTAATAATCTGGTTGTATGGCAAGGCTAAGAGCAAGGCTTTAGGTTGAAGGTAAGTGGTTTGGTCAGGGTCACTGTAAGTCTTTAATATCTTGTTGAGGTTGTGGGATTTTTAACCCATTGCATCGATTTATCACGCCCCTTATTGAATTTTAGACTAAGATAGTCTCATTCATCATAACGTTAGGAATGGTACTTCATTAGGGTTATTTTCTAAACGATTACGCCTTTCGGCGTTTCCTAATTAATTGAGCTTTAAAATATGTTATATCTTGCATCACAAATGGTTTTATTCCTCAGTATCGCTGTATTTTTGGGACTATTTGTTGGGTGGTGGTTTTCTCGTGTTCGTGCGAGCAATAAAACATCGCCTAATGAAATTGTCAGCGATGTTGATCTTGTTGCAATTAAGCACCGTCTTGATAATTGCTTCGATGAGAATGTTGTTTTACGCAGAGATTTGAAAGTATCACAGGATAAACTCATCCGATTTGATGTTGATGATGATTTATCACAGCAAGATTCTAAAGTAGAACTTAATGAAAAAATAAAGGTACTACTGGATGATCTACAGGTACGTGATGATACTATTTTAGTACTAGAGCAGACGATTGAACAGCAACGTTCTTAATGTTTTAGATTATTGTACATAAACTATAGGTTTCCTAAAATAGCGCCAATAGAAAGCTAGGGCAGGGATATCACCATAAAAGGAAATCAAATAATGAAGAGAAGTAAGGCTATAGTGAGAAATACACATATTTCGACTTTAGATGTCGATACAGAGCTAAAGGGTGATTTAAGCTTTACAGGAGAGCTTCATATCAAAGGGCGTTTAGATGGAAATGTTATTTCCTCTATGGAGTCTCATGGACAGTTGATACTCCATACAGGTAGCTTGGTGAGTGGTGAAATTACCGCTCCACGCATTATTATTTCAGGTATGTTAACTGGAAATTTATTTGCAACTGAAAAGCTAACTTTGCTATCAGGTGCTGTTGTTAATGGAGATGTTCATTACCGAAGCCTAGAAATGCAGCAAGGTGCAACAGTGAATGGAACTTTAGTTCCTGTTGATGGTTTGTAAGTATAAGCCTTTATTTAGAATTTGTATTTCATATTTATTAGTATAGACTTAGCATAGTGGAACTTACTGTTCTATTGCAGGGTTGTTTTAACCACAATCCTGTTTGTAGCATTTAATTGCTGAGTGTCTTTCTTTGATAGAGCCCCCTTTAGTAGCATAAGAGATGTTACCTCTGTCTTGTTGGTAGGCAATTGGATTGTTACGTTATTAACTAACATTAAATAAGGATATGGAAATGAAATTATCTAAAATCTTCGCAATATTATTGGTCGCTACAGCATTAACAGCATGTGGTGAAGACGCTAAAGACACTGCAACAGCAGCAGGTGGCGCAGCTGTTGAAGCTGGTAAAGCAACAATGGAAGCAGGTGGAGATGCAGGCGCAGTAGCAAAGGATGCAGCAGGCGCAGCAGTTGGTGCAGCAACAGAAGCAGCTGGTGGTGCAGCGACAGAAGCAGCGGATACAGCAACAGAAGCTGGTGCAGAAGCGGCTACAGAAGAAGCTAAATAAGCTTCCTTTATCCAAAGGTGAGTTGATTTAATCAAGCACCTAGGATACAAGCCAGTCAGAATAACCCCTTTCTGATTGGCTTTTTTATGGGTATTATTATCTAATTACTTACTAAATCAGTTCATTCATAGGAAAGTAAGGCAATAAATCTCCTTGAGTAACCTGTATATCTTCCTTAATTAGAGCCAAGCCATCAGCCCAGCTTGCAGAAGTTAATACCCCTGAACCTTGATTAGTGAAGCGTTCTAAAACAGGCTTACCCTTCTCATCTGTCATCATGCGAACACGAATATACTCAGCTCTACCACCTTTATGGCTATGGTTAAATCCTGCTGGAATAGAATAATGCCTGCGTGCTAGCTTCGTTTGTCCCTGGCAGCGCTGAATATAAGGTTTAGCAAAGAGACAGCAGGTCACAAACGTTGAGACAGGATTCCCTGGCAAGCCAAGAAAAGGTGTGCCATCAATATTGCCATAAGCAACAGGCTTACCCGGTTTCATTTTTATTTTCCACAGAGTTAAAGAGCCAATTTCTTCTAGTGCCTTCTTAACATGGTCTTCCTCCCCGACAGAGACACCACCACTGGTAATGACTAAATCAGCATTTTTAGCGGCTAGCTGTAGAGCATCTTTAGTAGCAGAGAGCTTATCTTCAATAATCCCAAGATCATTAACTTGACAGCCCAATCGTTGCAATAAGCCATTCAATGTATAGCGATTACTATTATAAATTTTGCCTACTTGTGACTCGGTACCTGCTTCAATTAACTCATCACCTGTAAAAAATATAGAGACTCTTAACGGTCGAAAGACTTCCACTGTTGCCAAACCAATAGAAGCAATCAGCCCCATTTCCTGTGGTCGAATCACTTGCCCTATAGGTAACAAGGTTGTTCCAGCAGTAATATCTTCCCCTGCTTGACGAATATTAACGTTTGCTGCTTGTTTGGGATAATGACCTATTGTGTTACCAATAACTTCGCAATGTTCCTGCATAATAACGGTATTTGCCCCTTTGGGAATAGGGGCGCCAGTGAAAATACGCACTACCTGACCTGCGGGTAGTGTGCTGACAGAATCACCTGCACAAATACGATGACTAATCACTAAAGGCTTACCATTTGCCTTGATTAAATCATCACTATTCATTGCATAGCCATCCATGGCACTATTATCTAAGGGTGGCACATTGATCGTTGAGATAATGGGTTGAGCTAATACACGACCTTCTGCTTCAAGCAATGGCAATGTTTCTACTGTTGTTACAGGACGAGCATAATCAAGAAGTTGTTGCAAAGCTTGTTCTGTACTTAATAGTTTTTGCTCATTATAGCAGTGAGTTGGATTGATAGAGGATGTCATAAATAAAGTTTACTCTTCAAGAAAACGAGGCATGATCTGTACTAAATTACAGGGCATGTGATCACTATTTAATTGCTCTTGGATAATACCATCCCAGCCATCTTTGCAAGCACCTGGTGATCCTGGCAGGCTAAAGAGTACGGTGCCATTAGCCATTCCTGCAACTGCACGTGACTGTACCGTAGAAGAGCCAATAATTTTATAGGATAGCATTCGAAAAATTTCTCCAAAGCCTTCAATTTCTTTATCATAAAGAGCAGACATCGCTTGTGGGGTAATGTCACGACCTGTTAAGCCCGTACCACCTGTAGTGATTACTGCTTGCACATTTTCATCGGCAATCCACTGTGAAACAATGGCACGAATGGCATAAATACTGTCGATGCAAATACGTTTATCCACAAGATGGTGACCCATTTTTTGTAAGCGGTCAACTAGTACTTTTCCTGAGATATCATCATCTTCTGTGCGAGAATCAGAAACTGTTAACACAGCAATATTAATCGCTTGAGACATAATTTACCCTCCTGTTACGGGTGGAAAAAAAGCTAACTCATCACCTTCATTTATCAGTGTTTGAGCATCTTTATATTCGTGGTTAATAGCGATTAATAAATGTGCTGGTAATTCTGTCTCACCAGTTGCTACCACCCATGCATCTAGTGCACTAATAGGTTGATCCACGGTTATTGTTTGTTCACCACGACCTAAAGATTCGCGTAGGCTGGAGAAATAAGTAATAGTAATATTCATCGGTTATTTATAGTCACTAGTTAACCACCTGTCATTGACATAAATCGTACCACCTGATCAGGGTTCTCATTAAATTCATGCTTCTCAGGCTTGAGTTGAATTGCTGAAATAATTACTTTCTCTAATGCTTGATCAGAAATACCAGCACGTAATAGAGGGCGTAATTCTAATTTATTTTCATCTCCCAAACAAAGGTATAATGTGCCATTGACCGATAAACGCACACGGTTACAGCTTTCACAGAAATGTTGGGATATAGGGGTAATAAAACCAATATGTAGATCCGTATTGCGGACTTTATAATATTTAGCGGGGCCACCGCCTGACATAATGCCCGGAATTAAGTCAAACTGCTGTTTTAAGTCTTTTATAACGTCTTGTAAGTCTAAGTAATGGTTGGTTGCATCACGTCCTGTGCTACCTACTGGCATTGTTTCGATAAAGCGTAAAGTGAAGCCCATTTCAGCGCAATAACTGACAAGATCAGTCAATTGATCATCATTAATGCCTTTCATGGCAACAGTATTAATCTTTACGGGTTCAAGCCCTGCTTTTTTAGCCGCTTGCAAGCCTTCAAGCACTTCTTCAAGTTTACCATTGCCTGTAATTTCAGCGAATTGATCGGCTTTAAGTGTGTCCAGACTGACATTAATACGATCAATGCCAGCATCCTTGATATCCTGAGCATAACGACCTAATAGGCTGGCATTAGTACTCAACGATAAGTCATCAATACCATCCAATGCTTTTAATTGAGCAATTAATTGAGGGAGACCTTTACGCACTAAAGGCTCACCCCCTGTCAGTCGGACGCGACTGACACCCAGACGAGCAAAAGCCGCAATCACCCGCTCGATTTCATCAAAAGTGAGCCAGTTTTCAGGCGTTTCAAAATCCTTCATACCTTTGGGCATGCAGTAGAAACAACGCATATTACATTTATCTGTCACTGATAGGCGAACATACTTAATCTCTCGACCAAAGTTATCAGTGAGTGTGCTTTTCCCTTGTGACAAAATATAGCCTCAATGTTTTGTTATAATAGAATAATAGAATAATAACATAACCGCAAATGTGAGGGTAATGGGTAGAAAGCTAAGCAGATAAAAAGAGCATGAGTTTGTTAATGCGCTGGATGATGCTATTTTAAGTAGCCGTGAGGCACATAAAAATCAAATGATGCAATTGCTTTCTGATGCCAATAAAATGTCACTATATTAAAATATTGCGTTTGATGTGGTGCAGAAGGGCAACAGGTTAGCTTATTGGGGCTTTTTAGCATTATACTAAGCCCCCATCTCATACTAATGTACTTTTATGCGAATTATTACAGCGAACACCAATGGTATCCGTGCAGCATCTCGGAAGGGTTTTTTTGAATGGTTAGAGATACAGCAAGCTGATGTTGTCTGTATTCAAGAAACCAAAGCGCAAGAATGGCAATTAACCGATCCTATTTTTAAGCCAAAGGGTTACCATTGCTACTATCATGATGCCCAAAAAAAGGGCTATAGCGGTGTGGCTCTATACTGTAAGCACAAGCCTGATGAAGTGATTATGGGTATGGGTGATGAGAGCTATGATTCTGAGGGGCGTTATATTGAGGCACGTTTTGGTAATCTCAGCGTCATTTCATTATATATGCCTTCAGGCTCTGCGAAGGAAGAGCGCCAGGCATATAAATTCCGTTGTATGGATTATTTTTTGCCACTGAGTAAAATGGCAAACCATCCTGCATTAGAGGGGGTTGATATTGCAGTACTAAAGGGTGATATTGCTAGTGAAGAAGGGTGCTTAATTGAAGAGATGCTTGATGCTAAGCGAGATGTGATTATTTGTGGTGATTGGAATATTGCTCACACTAAGGCTGATATTAAAAACTGGCGCGGTAATCAGAAACGTTCAGGGTTTTTACCTGAAGAACGAGCTTGGTTTGATGTGCTTTTTAATGATTATGGCTTTATCGATGCCTTTCGAGAATTAGAGCAAGAAGAGCACCAATATACATGGTGGTCAAACCGTGGGCAGGCTTGGGCGAATAATACAGGATGGCGGATTGATTATCAGATTTTAACACCTTCACTTAAAAACACAGTACAACGCACTGAAATATATAAAAAAGAACGGTTTTCTGATCATTCGCCGTGTATCATTGATTATGATTATTCCATTGAAAAATAGGTTAATGTGATCAATATAGGTTAAATAGAAATTACTGTAGGTTGGGCTTCAGTTCGTCATTGACAGACTAAAGCCTGTCCTACAAATAAGATAGGTGGACTTCAGTCCATAAAAGGGGCGGAAACAATATGACTAGCACAAGTGAAAATCCTCGTAAAGCATGGCGAGATATTGGTATGGAGTATTTCCATCCACGAGTAATGGCAATGTTATTTCTAGGTTTCTCTGCGGGTGTACCGATTTTATTAATTTTTTCCTCATTAGGATTATGGTTGCGAGAAGCAGGTGTTGATCGTTCGACCGTGACCATGTTTAGTTGGGCCGCCTTACCTTATTCCTTTAAATTCATTTGGGCACCTTTAGTTGATCGTATTTCTATTCCCCTGTTAACGCCTATGCTGGGCAGGCGCAGAGCTTGGTTGCTTATTTCACAATTATTGATTATCACTGCTATTTTATGGATGGCATTTATTGATCCATCAGTTGGTGGTTCTGCCTTGATTATTATGGCTTCAGCGACTTTATTGCTGGGTTTCTCTTCGGCGACTCAAGATATTGTTATTGATGCTTATCGAATCGAAGTGACCAACCCTGAAGTCCAAGCCGTCACTTCCTCGACTTATATTGCAGGTTATCGAATTGGCATGATCGTTGCAGGAGCAGGAGCTTTGTTTCTTGCCAGCTTTGGTGGTTCGACGACGAATAATTATCAATACGGTGCATGGCTATGGGCATATCAAGCGATGGCATTAGTGATGGTGATTGGTGTTATTACTACCTTGGTAATCCCTGAGCCGACAAAGTTTAAGCAAATGAGCTTGAAATTATCGATGGGTTATTTACTCATTGTGGTGATGCTGATTTTTATTGCTAATGAGTTAGCTTATGTCTTGAGCGACTCCCATAATTCTTATTATTCAAATTTTGTGTGGTTTGTTCGGGTCTTATTTCTTACCGTGGGTTTTGTTTTAGTCAATCGCTTATCAAAAACACGATTTGATCATTTAGCTTTAGCTATTTGGGCTATTTTAGTGCTGCTTTTGCTTGGCACAATAATGATCCAGAATAATTTTATTGACTATAACGTTAGTAACTTACATTGGTACTGGGTTGCTATATTGCTTGCTGTTATTACTTATATTGCTTTCTATATTCGTCATCGTGTTGCTGATGTGCAGGTTAAAGAAGCATTAGTAGAAAGCGAATACAGTACAGTTGACTATGTTGGCTTCTTTGCAATGTTTAAGCTAGCTCTCTTTGGCTTTATTGCTTTATATTTTTTCACATCCGATGGTGTGAGCTTATTGATGAATTGGGAGGTGTATAAAACCTCCTCACTCTTTGCCAGTGTGGTGAATAGTTTAAGTATGATTCCTGAGTCTATTGGGCATTTTAAGGATTACATGACAGAGCTTTCGGGTAATAAAAGCTTATCAAGCTTTGTTGTGGGTACTTTGCGTTTATTGACCGCACTAGGTATTGCAGTCGGTATTGGTTACATGATGACTAAAAGTCGATGGGTGAATACAGAAATGGTGGATAAGACCTATGTTGCACCGATTAGAGATTTTTTTATTCGTTTTGGTGTGAGTTTAGCCGTTTTGTTGTTAGCACTTATCGGACTTTATCGTATCTCGGATATTGTCTTAGGTGTGATTGCCAATGTATTCTATCAAGACCTTGGTTTTACCAAAGTTCAAATAGCCAGTATTGTTAAAACCTTTGGCTTAGTCATGACGATTGCGGGTGGCTTCTTAGGTGGAATATTGGCATTACGTTATGGTGTGATGAGGATTTTATTCTTAGGTGCCGTATTGACCGTATTGACTAATTTATTATTTGTGATGTTGGCAAAAATGAATGTCGCTGATCCTGATATGCTGTACTTAGTTATTTCTGCAGACAACCTTACAGCGGGGCTTGCTAGTGCGGCATTTATTGCCTTTCTCTCTAGCTTGACGAATATAAAATTTACAGCGGTGCAATATGCTATTTTTAGCTCATTGATGTCATTGCTACCTAAAGTCATTGGTGGTTCTTCAGGATCGATTGTGGATAGTTTCTGCCCTAAAGATGTGGGTGCATTGAGTCATTGTATGGTTGGCTATGAGAACTTTTTCTTAATT
The DNA here is from genome assembly GCA_023144895.1 of Thiotrichaceae bacterium. Lineage (GTDB taxonomy): Bacteria > Pseudomonadota > Gammaproteobacteria > Thiotrichales > Thiotrichaceae > HyVt-477. The sequence continues at coordinate 18,549 of JAGLEV010000083.1, read as the reverse complement.
GCTTCAGTCATGGGTATACCTGTTTTACTTCTCGTTTGGATTGCTAATAAACACTTAACATTAGCGAAGTTTGAATTGAAAAATTAATGCTATTCTGGTTAAAATACAGCTCATTATAATTATTATTTTAGAGTCAATGAATGGCAAATTTCAACACCCATATTAGCTATGCTGCTGGAGCATCAGGGCTTAATGCAATACTGTTTTTACAAGTTGGTTTTATCAGCCAAACAGAAGCCTTAGCAATGGCATTAACAGGAACATTGGGAGGGATTCTTCCTGATATTGACTTAAAACGCTCTTATCCAAGTCAGCTATTATTTGCCTTAGTTGGGTTTATTGCTGCCTTTACGGTGGTCTTTTTATATGAGAACAAGATGAGTGTCATCGAGCTATGGGGTATGGGTGTACTCACTTTTCTCGTCATTCGTTACCCTGTCAGTGCTATTTTTCATCGCTACACTACCCACAGAGGAGCAATGCACTCCATTCTTATTGCATTACTTTGTTCCTTTCTTGTTGTCATTCTGATGTTTAACTTATTTGATAAAACACGGCTAATAGCGTGGTTCTTTGGCTTCTTCATGTTTTTTGGTTTCATCGTACACTTGCTTTTAGACGAGCTTTATAGCGTAGATTTTGATAATCGACGCATTAAACGGTCTTTTGGTACTGCATTTAAATTAATTGATCGACGTAATCCAATACAAGCAGGCGCTATGCTGGGGCTGACGCTCTTTGTTTGGTATCTAGCGCCTAGTGCGAGGGAGTTTTGGGATATTATCAGTAGTGGAGCGACTTACCATATTATTGGTAATCAGCTTTTTCCTGAGTATTTGACACGTTGGTTTTAAGTGAGAAAGAGGGTCGATATTACATTACCGCATTCGATTCATTTCACTGGCACTCAAATATCGAAGGCACTTGAGTTAATTGGGTGATCGCTCGCTCTATTAGTGCAATTCTCATAAACAAAGGAATCTGTTTGTAATCTCACTATCTAGTTGAATGAGTATTGTTATTAATGATGGAGGTCTTATTTAGCTAATTAATCACCACCTATTATTCTTAATAGGCGGTGCAACATATAAAAATATTAATCAATATTAAATTCTTTATGCTCTTCTGGTGTCATAGAACGAGTGTCAGGTAGTTTATGTGCAATACCTTTATGGCAATCAATACACGTTTTACCTTCTTTAAAGCCAGCGATATGCTGTGGAGAGGCACGACGACTTTGCATTGAGTAGTCCATAGAGCCATAGTCATGGCAGTTACGGCACTCTCTCGAATCTGCTTTTTTCATCCGTCGCCATTCGCTTTTAGCCATAGTGAGGCGGTAGTCTCTGAACTTCTTTGGTGTACTCACAGTGCCCATAATTTTATGGAAGACCTCACGTGAAGCCTCTATTTTACGCACCATTTTATGTGTCCACTCTTTGGGTACATGGCAGTCAGGGCAGGTTGCTCTTACACCCGTACGATTTTGATAGTGAATGGTCTGCTGGTATTCAACATACACATTGTCTTTCATTTCATGACAGGAAATACAAAAAGATTCTGTATTCGTCATTTCTAGCGTGGTATTAAAGCCACCCCAAAAAATTACACCTGCAACAAAGCCAATAACCACAACAGTCATGGCGGAGCGTTTACCTAAGAACCGCTTTGTTCTTCCAAACATCTTTAACTCCTTCTCAGGTTATTTTAGTTGACTAACGGGCTTAAATGAATTTTCAATCAATGGTTTAGCATCGACTTGTGGCACATGGCACTGGTTGCAAAAATAACGTCGTGCTGCCAGTGTTGATTGAGCATTACCATCGCGGTCTGCGAAGTGAGTTTGGCTGACTTTCGTTGCACGTGCTTTCTTGTAATTTTTCCAACTATGACAAGACATACACTTATTATTGTTGATTGTAATTTTATAGCCACGTATACGATGAGGCACTAAAGGAGGTTGCTGGAAATAATTACGAGCAATGGGTGGGCGATCTGAAGGTGATTGTTTTGTATGCGTTGCTTCTGCTGGAGCAATGAGTTCACTTTCACCACGTAAAGAGTGGACTCCAGTAAATGGAGTGCTGGGAGTAAACTTTTTCTTTGCAGGTGCAGGTGTTTTTTCAACAACATTTTCTTCTGTTTTAGTTTCTTTCGTTTCAGATGTTTTTTCTTCAGATTTAGCTTTTTTTTCTACCTTATGGGTTGCTGGTTTCGATGAGGTAGTTTTTTCCTCAGCCGTTGCTTCTTTTTTATCCTCTGCGAATAGGTTGCTACTAAAGCCAAGCATTATTAGGCTTAGCGTTATACTTAAGATCACTTTATTTTTCATCATACTACCTCTCTAGTTTGATTTCTTTAATTTTGAATTGAATTTAAAAACATCTTCAGCACAGACATCAATACAACGTCCACAGTTGGTACATTGGCTTGAGTTAATGATTGAAGATATTCCTTTGTCAGCCCCTTTCAGTGGCTGTTTTATTACTTGTTGTTCAGGGCAGACAATAAAGCAGTCCATACAGTCATCACATTTTTCTCGCTGATAGGCATCAACACGAATGAGGCTTTTCTTACCTAATAGGCTATAAAAAGCACCGACAGGACAGAGGTGACCACACCAAGCTCGTCGACTTACCGCAAAATCAAGTAGGAAAATAGCTAAAATCATCCCCCACGCTAAACCCATGCCAAAGATCAAACTACGAAAGACAATGGAGACTGGATTAATCAGTTCCCATGCTAATGTTCCTGTAAGTAATGACAGTAATAAGGTAAAACCGAGTATCCAAAAGCGTGTGTGACGGTTCATTGTCACGCCACCTTTGAGCTTTAATTTATCTCGTAGCCATGCGGCAACATCAGTAACAATATTGATTGGACAAACCCAGCTACAATAAACCCGTCCGCCAATAATGAAATAGAAGGCAGCAATAATAAATGCCCCAATAAATCCTGTACTAATCGGCCATTGTCCTGCGACAATAGACTGTAGTAAGACATAGGGGTCTGTTAATGGAATGATATTTAAGGTTAAACTACTGGCTAAATTACCTTTAATTAACCAGACTTCGGTTAATTTGGCGAGCCAAGGACTCAATAAGAATAAAGCTAAAATAGTGAGTTGGCTAAAACGTCGTAATAACAACCATTTATGTGCTCCAATCCAGCCTTTTGATTCAATTGCTTCTGAGCCGACTTTACCACTAGCTGATTTCATCACAGACCCCCTTTACGGTTTAAGGTATCGAGTGGATTGGATGAAAATGGGGTGTCATTTTGTTCAGCATCTCCTGTCTTTTCTTCACCTTTTTTAATGAGCCCTTTACCTGAATAGTCGTAATCTAAATCATCAGGCAAATTGTATTCATGTTTAACATCAGGAGTGACTAAAGAGCCGCCTGCTTGCTTTTTCTCTTCCCAGCCTAGTCGATAATGAGGAGATCCTCCCGATTGTGCTAAGCGCATAGGAACAATTTTAATGGCAGATTCACCATCAACAATACAAGCTTCTTCACATTTTCCACAGCCTGTACAGGCATCAGAATGAACAACAGGGACTTGATAAGCATGCATTCCTGTTCGTTTATTATGACGTGTATCTAATGTGATTGCTTTATCGCGTACAGGGCAGACGTTGTAACAAACTTCGCAACGTAAACCTTGGAATGCAATACAGCCTTCCTTGTCAATAACAACCGCCAAGCCCATACGTGCATCATCAATATTGGTGAGACTATGATCTAATGCACCCGTTGGACAAGCAACAACACAAGGAATGTCTTCACACATTTCACACGGTGTTTGTCGAGCAATAAAGTAGGGCGTGCCATTAGCAACAGCACTACCTAGTTCCGCTAAGTGCAAGGTGTCATAAGGACAGTCACGCACACATAAACCACAACGCACACAGGCTCCAAGAAAATCTTCCTCGGCAATTGCACCGGGTGGACGAATGGCTTGAGCAGGTAATGATGCACTTGTTTGTCGTGCATACAAGCCCAGACCTAATGCAGCTAATCCTACGGTGCTGACCGTTCTAACGGAGTCCGTTAAAAATTTACGTCTGGACTTGTTCATGACGATTAAGCCTTAACTATCTTGATTGCACACTTTTTGTAATCTGTTTCTTTTGAGATAGGACAGGTTGCATCAAGTGTTACTTTGTTGATCAAGCGGCTTGCATCAAACCATGGTACAAATACTAAGCCCTTGGGTGGCTTATTACGTCCACGTGTTTCAACATTAGCGACAATTTCACCACGACGACTAATCACCTTAGCAGCCATGCCACGTTGTAAGCCACGCTTTTTTGCATCATCTGGGTGCATAAAAATGACGGCATCAGGAACGGCACGATATAGCTCAGGTACACGACGAGTCATAGAGCCTGAATGCCAATGCTCAAGAACACGACCAGTACATAGCCACATATCAAATTCTTTATCTGGCATCTCTGGAGGTTTTTCATACGGTAGAGCAAAAATCCATGCTTTATTGTCCTTTTTACCGTAGAACTGAACCTCAGAACCTTTCTCAACGAATGGATCATAGCCCTCACGATAGCGCCATAATGTTTCTTTACCATTAACCACAGGCCAACGTAGACCCCGTGCCTTATGGTAAGCATCAAATTCAGCTAAATCATGTCCTTTTTTCGGGCCATGTGTGCCGAAGTAGCGATATTCTTCAAATAGACCTTTTTGGATGTAGAAACCAAAATCATCCATTTCACTATTGCCATAAACATTCCCGGCAGTGTCTTTCACTTCCTGCTTAGGGTATTTATCAACATTGCCATTTTTATAAAGAACTTCGTACAGTGTTTTTCCTGCAATTTCAGGCTGTTTTGCGATTAAATCAGCAGGCCAAACATCTTCTACTTTAAAGCGTTTTGAGAATTCAACGACTTGCCACATATCAGACTTTGCTTCACCGGGTGCTTCAACTTGCTGTCTCCAGAATTGAGTACGACGCTCAGCATTACCATAAGCCCCTTCTTTTTCTGTCCACATGGCTGTTGGCAGAATCAAATCGGCTGCCATTGCGGTTACTGTAGGGTAAGGGTCAGAAACTACGATGAAGTTTTTAGGGTTACGATAACCCGGATACGTTTCTTCATTAAGATTTGCGGCAGCCTGCATATTGTTATTGCACTGCACCCAATACGCATTGAGCTTGCCATCTTTCAGCATACGATTTTGTTCAACGGCGTGGTAGCCCACTTTCCCAGGAATGGTGCCTTCGGGTATTTTCCACGTTTTCTCCGCAAAATCACGATGCGACTTTTTCTTAACCACTAAGTCAGCAGGTAAACGATGTGAGAAAGTTCCCACTTCACGCGCTGTACCACAAGCAGAAGGTTGACCTGTGAGTGAGAATGGACCACTACCAGGTTCAGAGATTTTACCTGTTAATAGATGGACATTGTACATCAGGTTATTAGCCCAAGCACCACGAGTATGCTGGTTGAATCCCATTGTCCAATAAGAAACAACTTTCTTCTTAGGATCAGCGTAGATTTTTGCTAGCTCTACGAGTTGTTCTTTTGGTACACCAGAGATTTCATGTGCTTTTTCTAGAGTGTATTCACTAACATATTTTTTGAAATCTTCAAAAGACATCTCTTGAGAGCCACCCGCTTTCTTAGCATTTTTAGCGGCTTTTTCTAGAGGATGTGTAGGACGAAGACCATAACCAATATCTTCATTACCTTTACGGAAATTCACATGCTTTTTAACGAAATCTTCATTCACTGCATCATTTTGGATGATGTAGTTGGCAATATAGTTAAGCATTGCGAGATCAGACTGAGGATTAAAGATAATGGGCAAATCAGCCAAGTCAAAACTACGATGCTCAAACGTTGATAGCACGGCAACTTTAACACCTTTACCTGTTAAGCGGCGGTCTGTTAAACGAGTCCAGAGAATAGGGTGCATCTCTGCCATGTTAGAACCCCAAAGCACAAATGCATCGGCATGTTCTAAATCATCATAACAACCCATAGGCTCATCAGCACCAAAGGTACGAATGAAACCAGCAACCGCAGATGCCATACAGTGACGAGCATTGGGGTCGATATTGTTAGAACGAAAACCTGCTTTGAATAACTTAGAAGCCGCGTAGCCTTCCCAAAGTGTCCACTGACCAGAGCCAAACATACCGACAGTAGAAACAATTTCTTCAGGCTTTTTTCCTTCATTAGTTTTCAGGTCTTTTTTCAGAGCCGTTTTAAACTTTTCTTCCATGACATCAAAGGCTTCTTCCCAAGAAACGGGTGTGAAATCACCTTCTTTATCATACTTTCCTCCTTTTTTACGCAGTAACGGTGTCGTTAAACGATCTTTTCCGTACATAATTTTAGAGAGGAAATAACCTTTGATACAGTTTAAACCACGGTTTACTGGTGCATCAGGGTCTCCCTGTGTTGCCACAACACGACCATCTTTTGTACCGACTAGTACAGAACAGCCTGTGCCACAAAAACGGCAGGCTGCCTTATCCCAGCGAATAGAGCTATCCGCTTGTGCTGTTTGTAAGCCAGAGATGCTTACCCCAGCGGCTGAAGCAACGGCGGCAACGGCATTGCTTTTAATAAAATCACGTCTTTTCATGAAAATGACTCCTAATCGGTTTAACTCAGTCGCGTCGCGCTGAGCTGAAGCAGTTCTTAAATAATGGGTTTAAACGATGAGCTTGTATTAAGCTTCGTCTTCTAAGGTTTCAGTGTGCTGGTAAATCATCGACGCTGATAAAACACCTTTAAGTTTTTGTAATGCACTGATGCGATCACCTGTGTCTCTATAGCTACCAGATTCAACGGTAATGACAACTTTTCCATCATCACTGATTTTATGAATTTCTAGCCCTGGAATGGCGAGCATTTCTGGTTCAACTTCTGCCATTCTTTCAGGTAAAACTTGTGCCATAACACCACAGATACTGATTGTTTCAGGTGTTTTATTGTTGTCTGTCATTACTTTATCCGCGCTATTTAACATCAAGTTCTAATGGCTCTTTTTTATTTCTAAGGACTGGCTCGGGCATACATACACGCAAGCCCCACAACCAGTACAACGATCATTTTGTATCATAGGTTCCGCAATTCCACCGACCTGTAACTTGAAGCGGATTGCATTAGCATCACAATGATCACCACAAGTACGACAAGTGACTCTATTAATAGATAAGCAAGATGACAGAACAGTGACCTGTAAATCCCAAGCATTATTTTCTGATTGATTGCTCTTGGTCGAAAATGCATCCGCGTCACAGCTATCGACACATTTCCCACAAAATGTACATTCTCCCTTAGCAAAATTCACCTCAGGAAAACCCGCATCACCTCTAAAAATAATATTTTCAGGGCAGGCATGAGTACATTCATCACAACGATCACATTGCTCTATAAACTGATCAATCGGTAGTGACCAAGGTGGACGTATGGCTACTTTATTATATTGAGGGCTAATGCGTCCTCGAAAAAAAGCCCGTCGTTGTAAGTCAGGTTCTGCCATAAAAAATCATCATGTTCTAGTGACAAGTCCTATTATGAGTAGGGAGTCTATTAATAAATTATTGTATTGCAATTTTCTAATATACTTGTTTTTGTGATATTTGATCTTAACCTAGATCAAGGTTTTATGGATTGTAATCATGTAGATGATTAACGGTGGGATTTTCTTTCGATAAGAAATTGATTTTATTAGTAATAGTCTATTCGTAGTTTTATTCTTATCGATTGGTTTGTGGTTGCTTTTACCTGTGGTCGATTTGTTTTTAGGTAGGAAAAACTTAGGCTTAGCGGTGAAAGTGTCGTTGTTGTTAGGAAAGGTCACTATTGGAGGGTAAAAGCTAAAAGGGGGGGTTGGAGTATTAATTAGCGACTAAAAAGAAAATAATTGTCAGTATTTTGTTAGTTTTTCTGGTGCATTTTTTAGGTATTTTGATAAATATCATTGTGCTATTGAAGCAGAGTCTTTCATAATTCTGATTCTTATCAAAGGTTGATCAGTTTCCAATTTGAAACTGATCAAAATGCTTGTGCTACAAAGCCTTCTCAATATTAATATTGATCCCTAGTAGTTTCCAGCTCAAGCCCTCATGAACATACTTATAGGCAAAATTCACTTGACCTGGCTTGCTCATATAGCTACCTTTTAGTATCAATAGACCATCACTATTGATCGAGGCTTTTTCTGAGAATCGAGGTGACATTTTATCAAGCACTAAAAGCCCTCCCTTGAGTTGATAGAAACCTTTAAAGTGACCCTCAAACTGCTCTACTGTATTTTGTTTCCGCCAGAGGTTAGAGACACCCTTGTGTAGAATGCTCATATCTTGCTCTTTTACAGCCATTGCAAAAATATGCATAGACTCGCTAACTAATTTAACCTGTTCATCTTCACTGGGTAAGTTGGTTTTGGTTTGTACTTTTTTTATAATCATGCCAGAAGATTCCCTTTCAATAGAATAAATTTTCCATTGATCATCTTCTTTGATAAAGCTCAGCAATAAAGGTATTACGCTACCTTCATTCGTTGTTATTGAGCCAACAAGCTTACCACGTCCATTTCGGATGGAGCGACTATTCCATCTTGCTGTTTTGTAATGATTAAGAGAGTGCTGTGTTAAATATTCTTTTAATTTTTCCTTGGTTATATTCTTTTTAAAATCATTGGCTAGATAAGTGTAAGCAGTATCATAGTCGTTGGCTTTTACTGAGGAAAAGAATTTATCAGTGACCTTTGTTATTCCTGAAGTCATGAATAGGATAGCAACAAAGATAATGGCGCAAATGCCAATAATACTTGCTAGTACTTTAAAGAATGTTTTCATGTGAACTCTGCCTATTTAAACTGTTATTTTTTAGCTTCTAACATTAGACCTATTTTCTCGTAAGGTTCGGTATTGCAATATTGTTTTGTGATAAGAGGTAATAATATCTTTGGTGGAGGGTAGTTGTTATGTTTTAACTACTATTGGTATGTTGTCGTTATAAATAAATAGCTTAGTTACCCTGTGATATCAAACCACTTCTTTAGAAAATTTTTTCTTTCCCCTTAGTGGTTGTTCCATTTTCTTCAGCTTTGTGTTTTGCAACGAGTACAGAAAGGTACTGTTCGAACCATAGGCTTTTATTGTTGTTATCTAGTGCTAGTGTGGATGAGTATGATAGTCGCAGTTATCATTCAATCATTACTTTCTTTTGCTATTTGATTGCCTAATCTCTACATTTTTACAATGTCGTTAGTTCACTCTTCATCAGGAAGGAGGAGGGGTTGTGCTATAAAAGATTGCCTTTAAGCGACCATCCTCAAAAATATGAGGATGGCTCACCTTGGAACTGGAAGGAGACTTAATGCTTAAAGTGACGCATTCCAGTAAATACCATTGCCATATTATGCTCATTAGCCGCTTTGATGACTTCTGCATCTCGCATTGAGCCTCCTGGCTGAATTACGGCAACAATACCCGCAGCGGCAGCTTGATCAATGCCATCTCTAAAGGGGAAAAATGCATCCGATGCCATGACAGAATCAGCAACGGCTAACCCAGCATGTTTGGCTTTAATACCCGCAATCCGAGCCGAGTTAATACGGCTCATTTGTCCTGCACCGACACCAATAGTCATACTATCTTTAGCGTAAATAATGGCATTGGATTTAACAAATTTAGCAATTTTCCATGCAAAGAGTAGATCATGCATTTGTTCTTCAGTGGGCTGGCGTTCGCTAACCACTTCAAGTTTATGGTGTAGTAGGCTATCGCTATCTTGTATCAATAAGCCACCATTAACTCGTTTAAAGTCTAAGCGTTCATTAGTATCACTAAATTGACCACACTCTAGTAAGCGAACATTTTTCTTACTAGCCACCGCTTCTTTAGCCGCATCCGATACGCTAGGAGCAATAATGACTTCAACAAATTGCTTTTCAACAATTGTTGCCGCAGTTTCTGCATCAAGTTCTTGATTGAAGGCAATAATACCACCAAAGGCAGATTCTGGATCAGTTTGGAAAGCCCGTTGATAAGCCTCCAGTAAATGACTACCATGAGCGACACCACAAGGGTTCGCATGTTTAACAATCACACAAGTCGGCTTATCAGTGAATTGCTTAACGCATTCCAATGCAGCATCGGTATCAGCAATATTATTATAGGATAGTGCCTTGCCTTGGATTTGTTTTGCAGTCGCAATACAGGCTTCACTGATACTATTTTCCACATAGAATGCTGCATTTTGATGAGGATTTTCACCATAACGCATTTCAATCGGAGTTTTTGTAAACTGTGCATTGAAGGTGCGGGGGAATTGTTGTGGCTTATCATCAACCAGTTTGCCCAAATGGTTAGCAATCATACCGTCATAAGCAGCAGTGTGTTCAAACGCTTTTACTGCCATATCAAAACGGAAAGCTTGAGTTAAACAACCCTTATTAGCACTAAGCTCTTGGCTTATCTGATCATAATCATCAGGATTAACAACAATCGCCACATGTGCATGGTTTTTGGCACTTGCACGTACCATTGTTGGTCCTCCAATATCAATATTTTCGATAGCATCCTCTAAAGTACAATCAGGCTTGGCAATGGTTGCTTCAAAAGGATAAAGGTTAACAATAATCAAATCGATAGGGGGAATATCATGCTTTTCCATGACAGCATCGTCAACACCTCGGCGTGCTAAAATACCACCATGAATTTTAGGGTGTAGTGTTTTCACTCGCCCATCCATCATTTCTGGGAAGCCGGTATAGTCAGAGACTTCAATAACAGTAATCCCTTCATTAGCAAGTAATTTAGCCGTACCACCAGTAGACAGAATTTCGATATCCTGAGCGGCTAGTGTACGTGCTAGATCGATGATTCCTGTTTTATCAGAGACGCTAATCAGTGCGCGTTTGACACAACAATTTGAAGACATATTCTTTCCTATCTAGGTGTTAATGGGGTGTGGAGATATTTAAGCAAGTAAATTATTGATAAATCCTGAAGCATCTTCAATCGCAATGGCTTGTGATGCTTCTGCTGTTCGTAAGCGATATTCATATTCACCATTGCTAATACCACGATCAGAAATAACGATGCGATGAGGAATACCAATTAACTCAAGATCAGCAAACATCGCACCAGGACGCATATTACGATCATCCAATAATATGTTGTAGCCTGCATTGATTAATTGTTCATACATTGCATCTGTACGTGCTTTAACATCATCAGATTTATGATAGTTAATTGGTACAATAACAAGCTGAAATGGGGTGAGGGCACTTGACCAAATAATACCGTGTTTGTCATGATTTTGTTCAATAGCTGCAGCAACGATACGAGAAATACCGATACCATAACAACCCATTGGCATAACCTGATCTTTACCATTTTCGTTTAATACGGTCGCTTTCATGGCTTCAGAGTATTTTGTATTCAGTTGGAATATGTGTCCTACTTCAATACCACGGGCAATATTTAGCTGTCCATTACCATCAGGGCTAGGGTCGCCTGCGACGACATTACGAATATCTGCAAACTTTGGCTCTGGAATATCACGTACCCAGTTGGCATTGACTAGGTGCTTTTTAGGCTTATTAGCACCACAAACAAAGTCCGTCATGTTGTATGTTGAATGATCAGCAATAACGGTAATGCTTAATCCTAGTGGACCTAGTGACCCTGCTTTTGAATGCGTCGTAGCAAAAATCTCTTCATCACTAGCAAAGCATAGTGGTGAAGCAACTTGTCTCAAGTTCGTGACTTTTATCTCATTCAGCTCATGATCACCACGTACGAGTAAAGCAACAATATTATCCTTTGTGCCATGTACTAAGAGTGTTTTGATCATGTGCTTAGCATCAGTTTCTAAAAACTCAGCAACTTCAGCAATGGTTTTATTATTCCCTGTTTCAATAGTTCGCATTCCACCTTCTGGTTGTGGGCGATTTTTCTCTGGAATCAATGTTTCTGCTTTTTCAACATTAGCGGCATAACTAGAGCTATCTGAGAAGGCAATAGCATCTTCACCCGAATCAGCAATCACATGAAACTCATGTGAATCACTACCACCAATCGAGCCAGTATCTGCATCAACAGCACGGAAACCTAAGTCCATCCGAGTAAAAATCTTGTTATAGGCTTTGTGCATTGCATCATAGGTGTTTTGTAATGAGTCTTGATCAATATGGAAAGAATAAGCATCTTTCATCATAAATTCACGTGAGCGCATGACACCAAAGCGAGGGCGAACTTCGTCTCTAAATTTAGTTTGAATCTGAAAATAGCAAATCGGTAATTGCTTATAGCTCGTGAGATCTTTACGTGCATAATCAGTAATAATCTCCTCATGCGTTGGACCAAAACAATAGTCTCTATTATGGCGGTCGGTGAGTCGTAATAGCTCAGCACCGTATTGATCCCAGCGCCCAGACTCTTTCCATAACTCGGAAGGCTGCACTGCTGGCATAAGGATTTCAACAGCATTTACCTTATTCATTTCTTCACGAACAATTTTCTCGACATTTCTTAGTACACGCAAACCCAAGGGCATCCATGTGTAAAGACCTGTGGAGAGGCGTTTTATCATGCCCGCTCTCAGCATGAGTTGGTGGCTAATGACTTCAGCATCAGCAGGGGTTTCCCGTAGGGTGGAAAGAGGAAAGTTGGATGTACGCATAGTGTTTGATTTTGAATTAGGTGGGTCGATTGATTTGGTCATTAGGTGTACTTGTAATCCAAGGAGTATAACGAGTTCGCCTGCAATTGAAAATCCGTATTTAATTTAAAGCGGAATCAACTGGCTTATTTAGTGACTAAGTGAAACCCTTTTATCTTTTTAAATAAGCCTGTGGTATTGGTTTTTAGCTTTTATGCTGGTACTTCTAGTTGTCTTGGTTCTTAATTTATAAAAACAGCAAGACCTGAACGAGTTGGTGCTATAGTGAACGAAGGGACTAGTTATTAGAAGCTTAATGCGCTTTAGCATATTCACTGTAAACCTTGTCTTATGGGGCAAAGTTAAGGTCTTGTCATTATTTATATTTTTAGAGCTAAAAAGTTAATTTTATAGGAGTATATCGTAAGGGTGGGTTTATTTTTATCATTTTATTGTAGAGAGTATCAGTTTTGATAAAATTCTACTTGAAAATTATTTAAATGAATGTATTCTTAACCTAAGCTTAACAAAAATGCTTGGTTAGTTTGTATTAATAAAAAGACCAAAGTGATCTATTTTTGATCTAAGTATTGTAGTAAAACTTTTCACAAGGGGGCATTTTCCTGTTCTTATGAAGAGTTGATTTACACAAAATTGCTGGTATTACTTGTGTGTAGTGTCATTTTTTAGACAGGTAATAATAAGGTGCTTATTTTTAGTATTTCGGTGAATATTGCTAAGTCAGATTTCAATATTCTAGAAATAATAATTCAAGGTCTTGCTTAAAAAAGTTGCCATGGCTCAGTAGTGAGTGGATGTGCCTTTTTTAGAGTGCTCTCGTTTTATAGCAAAGCAAAACCCTGTTCAACAAGCAATCAAATAAGCTGGTGATTTATAGATATAATATTGATTAATATGAACTTTCTATATAAAAAATACACTATAAATAATAAGCCATGTAATAAACATGCCTAATACCCCAATGAGTGAAATACCACAAGAGAGAGGACTTCAACTGTGCCATTAGCAAAACAGACTGCAACAAAAAAAAAGCCAAGCTTTAAAGGACGACCTGCTGCGAGAGGTCATGATTCAATAGAGCTTTATCTTCGAGAGATAGAGTCATCAACATTATTAACTGCTGATGAAGAAAAATCATACGGTCGGCTAGCTTTACAGAATGATGAGAAAGCACGAGAGAAAATGATTGTTTGTAATTTACGTCTTGTAGTGAAAATTGCACGGCGCTATATTGGTAGAGGAATGTTGCTACCTGATTTAATAGAAGAAGGTAACTTGGGCTTAATGCATGCAGTGGGTAAGTTTGATCCTGAAAAAGGTTTTAGATTTTCTACTTATGCAACTTGGTGGATTCGTCAGAGTATTGAACGTGCGTTAATGAACCAAACTCGTACTATTCGTTTACCTATTCATATTAATAAAGAACTTAGTTCTTATATTAAGAATAGTCGAGAGTTAAGGCAGAAAATTGGTCGTGAACCAACGATTATTGAAGTCGCTGATAGAATGGGTAAAACGGTCGCTCAGTTGAATCGTTTATTGGATTATAATGAAGCAACAGGTTCTTTAGATATGCCTGTTTCTGCGGGTTCAGATTCGGATGTATCAACACTGATGGATTTTGTGAGCGAAGAAACGATTAGCCAGCCTAGAGAAGAGTTAGAGACTAATGATGTAACAAAGTCTGTTGATTTTTGGTTAAATAAGCTGGGTGATAAGCATAAAGAAGTCATTATCCGTCGCTTTGGATTGTTAGGGCATCAATGTTCAACATTGGAGCAGGTCGGTCGTGAACTTTCGTTAACTCGTGAACGTGTTCGTCAAATCCAGATGGATGCTTTGAAAAAATTACGTCGTATTTTAGAAAATGATGGCTTAAACCTAGAGAATCTACTGGGCGAATAAGCTAACTTAGGAAAAACTAAGCCTTTTACTTTGGGATATGGAAGATATTGATTGTGTAGATCAATATCTTCCCTGTCCCTTTTTTTGTGCCTGTAAAAAGCTCTTGTCTGTTTAGCATAACCACTTATCTTTGAAAAAAAAGCACGTTAAACTACGATATAGGTTCGGCTCGTTATATTTTCCTCACAGCCATTTAAAAGACTGTTCCTATTACTAATAATTAAGGAAAATCATGAAAATCAGCCAACTTATTTTATTGATTAGCTTAGGTTCTGTAGGTGTTGTTAGTTCGGTACATGCAGAGATTTATAAATGGAAAGATATCAATGGACAGACTCACTATACTCAGCATCCAGGTCCTGCTGGGAGTCAGGTGGATAAGTTAAAAGTAGGGCATTTAACTAAGTCATCAGTCTTGGCTGTAACAAAAAAGCCAATGTCTAGAAAAAAAGATAAAGAGACTAGGGTGAAAAAGGAAAGTTATAAGGAAAAGTTGAATCGGTATTGTGTGCAGCAACGAAAAAACCTTAAAACATTAGATACATTAAAGCCTGTTGTTTGGGAAGAGAATGGTAAGACGCACTTACTAGAGAGTAAAGAGCGTAAAGAGAAGATTATTGAGGTTAATGCTAACTTGGATATGAACTGTTCTTAGGGCTCAAAATTAAATAAGTACCTTATCTAATTTTGAGTCATTCAGTCACTAAGGTTGCTTAATCTTAGCCGCTTCTTGAGGGAAGTTTAGCTGTAATACTTTAAATGCAGCACGTGCTATCTCTGGTTTTTTGAGTGCATGAGCGATTTTGATTTTAAGCTTTAGTGCATCAATAATTGCTGGTGAGCCTTGGTAATGTTTAATGGTATATTCTGTTCGATTCATTGCCGCAACATAAGCACCACGCTGCATATAGTATCGTGCAACATTAATTTCTGATGTAGCCAATGAATTCTGTAAGTGTTGTAAACGTTGCGATGCATCTTTAGCATAACGACTTTTTGGATAGCGATTCACTAAATTAGAGAAATCATGAAAGGCTTCTTTTTGGCGTACATTATCTAAGTCAGAAAAACTTTTAGGAAAAATCTTGTCCATCAAGCCCTTGCCACGATTAAAGTTAATCAATCCACGCAAATAGAGCGCATAGTCCATAATAGGGCTACTGGGATACATGCGTTTGAATCGATCAATGGTATCCAGTGCGGTATCTTCTTCTTCTGACTTATAGTAAGCAAAGGCTGTTTCTAATAAAGCCTGTTGAGCCAACCGACCCAGAGGATAGTGAGCCTCTAATGTTTCATAATACTCAATCGCTTGTGGGTAGTTGCCAGCTTTACTTGCTAAGCGGGCTTTGCTCAGCAGTTGTTCTGCTGTTTGACCATTGGCATTGCGAATCGTTTTTTTATTTTGTGAAGCACCTTGTGTTATTTGTGAGCAAGCACTTAACATGCTCACCATCAGTAGCGTTAATAGAAGTGCAAAAGTATTTTTATTTAGTTTCATTATTGCTGATGCTCTAAAAGTAATTTCATTTAAACCTGAGATTCTCAGGGATGGGTTGTTAAAGCCTCATCCCTAGCCTAGAAGTATAGCGGGAAACTCACTATTTCCAAAACAAAGCTAATAAGAGGACTCCCAAAAGGACGCGGTAGATAACAAAAGGTGTCATGCCAAAACGATCTAATAACTTCAAAAAGTAATGGATACAAACCCATGCACTTAAGGCGGATAAAACAATAGCAAGTAATAGACTACCCCAATCAACGGATGTTTCAGATTGAATGAGTTCAATGCTAACGAGTCCACCACCTAGCACAATGGTTGGAATGGAGAGTAGAAAAGAGAAGCGAGCCGCAGCTTGGCGTGTGAAACCCATAATGAGAGCCATTGTCATCGTCGCACCCGAGCGAGAAGTTCCTGGGATGAGTGCTAAGGCTTGGGCAATACCAATCATTAGTACATCCATCCAGCGAATTTCATATTCAGTACGTTCTTGTTTAGCATAACGATCAGCAAGCCATAAGAAGAGTGCAAAGACTAAAGTTGCACCCGCAATAACGAGAGGTTCACGTAGGTTCTCTGATATGTAGTCTTTAAAGGCTAAGCCGAAAAGCCCGACGGGAATCGTGCCAAATAAAACAGCCCATGCGAGCTTGGCATCAGCATCAAGTTCAAAGGTAATGACAGAGCGAAACCATGAACGAGTCATTTTTATTAGCTCTTTACGAAAATACCCCACAACAGCAAGTAAAGTGCCGACATGGACAGCCACATCAAAAGCTAAGCCTTGATCTTGCCAATTAAAGATAATCGGAGTGAGGATTAGGTGAGCAGAGCTAGAAACAGGTAAAAATTCTGTAAGACCTTGGACAATTGACAAGATAACGACTTGAAAAAACTCCATAGATTGTGTCCTTATTTTAGAGGTATCACTTGCTTATTTTAAGAATAATGATACCTAAGTTGTTCGGTTTATTTTTTTTGTTGATCATAACCTAAAAGAAAGAAGATGCTCAGCTTATAATTTATGTTTCATATCAAATGAGCTAAAGCCTGACAGTGGTGACTGTATTTTTTTGGTCAATGCCATCACATGAAAACGATCCCCCATTTCTGATGGAAGGCTGAGCGTACGTACTTGCTGTGCTAATTGATAGCTCTGATCTGGTGCGCGCTCTAGTGTAGCACTGAATAATTTTTCTAAACCACTGTTGATCAGAAAGGAAGCCTGATTCGTAAAGCCTGCTACCGTTAGTCCAGAGTTATCGGCAGCCTCTGCAATATGTGTAAAGTCAACATTAGCAGTAATGTCTTGTAAGCTTGGATACCATAAAGGATCATGATGTACTTGATGGCGATAATGACAAATTAAAGTGCCTTCTGTTCTATCAGGATGATAATACTCGCGACGAGTATAGCCATAGTCTATGAGTAAAATGAGACCACGATGCAAAATATTGGCTAATTGTTCTATCCAGCTATCGATATTGGGGTTAAATTCCGAAGTGTAATCATCTTTTATTCTTTCAATGCGATGCCTTACCTGTTGGCTCATTGTTTTATTGGCTGTTTTTTGAATCAGTTTGAATTGATGATCATTCATCGTAACGTGAGTTTGCATTACGTTATTCTTATCCAGAGTAAATAGCTCAATAGGCATAGCATCCAATACTTCATTACCCAAAATAATACCATTAAAATTTTTGAGTGTTGATAGGTCATTAAGCCAAGTGACCTTATTAACTAAATGTGGAGCTAGTGATGCTAGGGTTTGTTTTTGTAAGGCGATGAGGTCAGGGCTAAGGTCAATAATATAATAGTGTTTGGGGAGTTGGTTGAGGGATTCTAAGTGTAATAAGATATGACTTGCCATGATGCCACTACCTGCACCAAATTCTAGAATATCTTTTACGGTGCTATCGAGCACTTCAGCACATTGTTCCGCGAGACACTGTGAAAAGAGTGGGGAGATTTCTGGGGCAGTGATAAAGTCACCTGCTGAGCCTAGCTTGCGCTGTCCTGCAACATAGTAACCTAGCGCTGGTTCATATAATGCCATTTCCATAAATTGGCGAAAGGGTATAGAGCCTGATGGTGCTATGGCTTCTGCGATGTGTTGGCAGAGTTTTTGGCTGTGGATGATGGCGTTGTTAGGGGGAGGGCTAAGGGTAGTGGCTACTTTCATTGCGGATAACTTATCGGTTAGGGTGGCTTTCGTTTGTTGCGGTAAGCATAACATTTTCATTCTTGTAATTAATTAAGATTTTAACGTAACGACTTCCTTCCTAGCGAACCCATTCTTATTTTTAAAAAATCAAGCACACTAACTTAAACATTTCTGAAGCAATCTCACTATATTTATCAATACTCAATTCAAGTTTATCTTATTAATTTACAGCTATTTGCTTGTTGATTTTTAGCCTAACGCCCCATTACTTTAAGTAACCCTCTATTCACAGCCAAGTGAGTC
>JAGLEV010000082.1 GCA_023144895.1 Thiotrichaceae bacterium | reverse complement strand
TTTTTTCGGTTGAGTTGCCCTAGTTCAGGTAGCTCACTAATCAAGGTATAGGTATTTAATTTTAAAATTTGATTATCTAGTATAATCTTTTAGGTATTCTATCTTTGGAAGATTATAATGGTTAACAACACCACACATTCACCGGCTAAAAAGTCAGGGGGATGTTTAAAAACTCTGGGTATTATTATTCTTACCGTCATCATTACCATCGTATTGAGCTACTGGTTGATGTCTTATTATTTATTTCCTAGCTCTTTTAAGCCAGTGGCTTTGAATAATAAAGAAGAATCCGTCTTAGTACAGAAGCTAAAGCAGTTAGGTGTTCAAGCCAGTGCCTCTGTATCAGCAACAGAGAGTGAGTCATTAAAACCAGAGGCTTATAGTGAAGTTGGAGCTAAACGAGAAGTTAGTTTTACTGAGCGTGAACTCAATAGCCTGATTGCAAAGAATACCGATCTTGCCAATAAGGTGGCGATTGACTTAGCAAAAAATTTAATTAGTGCTCGGGTGTTGATTCCACTCGATGAGGACTTTCCTATTTTAGGGGGTAAAATGTTAAAAGCTTCGGCTGGAGCATATTTATCTTTTGAAAAGGGTCGACCTATTGTCATCTTAAAAGGTGTTAGCGTATGGGGTGTGCCTATTCCTAACGCATGGTTAGGTGATTTAAAGAATGTTGATCTCATCAAAGAGTTTGGTGCTGATGAAGGCTTCTGGAAATCTTTTGCTGAAGGTGTTGAGCATATTGAAGTCGTTGAAGGACGATTACAGATAAAACTAAAGGAATAGAATAAATGTTAGTAGCGGGTGTTGATGAAGTAGGGCGGGGGCCATTAGCGGGAGCAGTCGTTGCTGCAGCAGTCATATTGGATGATAACCATCCTATTGAAGGTTTGACTGACTCTAAGCGTCTAACGCCGAAACGACGTGAAGTCTTAAGTGCAGAAATCAAGCAATCGGCATTATCTTGGGCCATTGGTCGTGCTGAGGTTGAAGAAATTGATGAAATTAATATCCTACAGGCGAGCTTGTTGGCAATGGAGCGGGCAGTTTTAGCCTTGTCGATACCACCAGATCACGTCAAAGTGGATGGTAATCGTTGTCCTAATTTGGATCTCTCTATGGAAGCGATTGTTAAAGGTGATTTGACTGAAGCGGCGATTAGTGCTGCCTCTATTATTGCTAAAGTAGCACGTGATAATGAAATGATGGCAATGGATAAGCTTTATCCTGAATATGGTTTTGCATCACATAAAGGCTATCCCACTAAACAACATCAGCTTGCATTAAAAACCCATGGTGTACTGCCCATTCACCGTCGTAGTTTTGCTCCCGTAAAACGTGTGTTACAAGGAGATAAACATGCTTGATAAAAATAACCGTCATAATCAACGAATGCAAAAAAAGAAAAAGCAGATTGATGAAAGTATTGAAAAAGCTTCCAAAAAGAAGGGTGTGTTATTAGTCCTAACGGGTAATGGTAAGGGTAAATCTAGCTCTGCTTTTGGTATGGTAGCAAGAGCTTTAGGGCATGGGATGAAAGTGGGTGTTTGCCAGTTTATTAAAAGTAGAACAGATACTGGTGAAGAAGCCTTTTTTAATGTGCATCCTAATATTAACTGGCATGTACTCGGTGATGGTTTTACTTGGGATACACAGAACCGTCAACAGGATATTGATACTTCGATTAAAGGCTGGGCAATTGCAGTAAAAATGTTGCAAGATCCTTATTATGATTTAGTTGTGCTTGACGAAATGACTTATTTGTTAAAATATAAGTATCTAGATGAGTCTGAAGTATTAGAAAAAATTGCTGATCGACCCTATATGCAACATGTTGTCATTACAGGGCGAGGAGCGAGTAAAAAACTGATCGATCAAGCCGATACTGTGGCTGAAATCGCAGATGTAAAGCATGCCTATCGGTCAGGTATACAAGCACAGAAAGGCATTGATCTTTAGGTGTGTATAATAAAGGGTCATTATTTACCCTATGACCCTTAAGCATTTATTTAAGATTCCTTTAAATACTAATAAGAGATAAGTATAAAATGTTAATACATCAATATCGTCGTCCAGCCCTTAAGCAACAAGGCTTTACTTTAATTGAACTCATGGTGGTGGTGGCAATTTTAGCTATCTTGATAGGAGTCGTCATGCCAAATGTTATGAAGAACCCTGAAAAGGCAAGGGTGACTGCTGCTAAGGCTCAAATTAAAATAATTCAATCTCAGATGGAAGCTTATCAAATGGATAACTTTAAATATCCTACGACGGATGAAGGTATTAAAGCCTTGGTAGAAAAGCCCTCTGGTGCAAAGAATTGGAGTGGTTACTTAAAACGACAACCTGTTGATCCTTGGGGAAATAAGTATAAATATATTAATCCAGGAACACGTGGTGGTGATATTGATATTTATTCATTAGGTATTGATGGAGAGCCTGGTAATGATGATGTGGGTAACTGGACTGCTAAAGAATAAATGCGTCCAGTAACGAAAAAACAGCATCAAGGTTTTACACTGATGGAGGTAATGGTGGTCGTCACGATTATCTCTATTATGGCGGGGATCTCGATGATTTCTTTTAATCAAAGCCCCAGTAAGTTGCTTAAACGAGAGTCAGCACAGTTACGAACACTGATTTTATCGGCAAGAGATGAAGCTATTTTTCAGTCAAGACCACTAGCACTAGAGTTTTTTCCTGATGGTTATCGTTTTTTAGTTCTCGGGGAAAATAAAGAGGATTGGAAGGTTATTAGTGATAAGCATCTAGCAGCACATCAGGTGATAAAAACAGTAGAGTTATCTCCTTATCGAGATGACTTATTAATCGAGATGCAGAAATCGATTATACCCGATGAGGATGCTGAAGAGTCTAAGTCAGAAGCAGAGAACGCCCCGACACCACAGGTGTTTTTCTTACCTAGTGGTGAGGTGAGTCCTTTTGAGCTGGTGCTTGAATTTCCTGCTAAAGTTTTATTACGACTAGGATTTGACTCGATGGGTAAGGCAAAAATTGTGACCCACAGGGTCTTCTAATGCAGTATAAAAATAATCAAGGATTTACGCTTTTAGAAGTACTAGTGGCATTGATGATTATTGCTGTTTCCTTAGGTGCTGTGGTTGCTACCGTCGGGGCTGTATCACGTACAGAAGCACGTTTACAGACACAAACATTTGCTCGCTGGGTAGCAATGAACCAATTAGCCAAACTAGAAATTGAGCATGCTTGGCCTGCAGTGGGTTCTAGCACAGGAAAAGAAAAAATGGCTAAACAGGAGTGGAGCTGGTCACAAAAAACGGTCAGTACAACGGATAAAAATCTGCGTCGTGTTGAGGTGTCTGTGTGGCTAAAAGGTCAAGAGAAAAAGGGTGTGATAACGGTCACTGGTTTTGTTAGGCATTAAATAATGATGACTCAGTCTAAAGGTTTTACTCTTATCGAACTATTGGTTGCATTAACCCTATTGGCTATTATGGCGACGGTTGCCTATAGTGGCTTGAGTGCAGTCATTGTGAGTTCTGATAAAATAAAAAAACATCAACAGTTGATGGCGGATATTCAGCGTACGGTATTATTCTTTGAAAAAGATGTGCGCCAGCTCAGTCCTCGACTACGTTTTACAGAACATGAGACCTATGTACCCGCACTTGAAGCCATCGAAAATAATAATATATTGATGACGTTTAGCCGTGGTGGGGTTTATAGTCCTAGGATAATGCCACGTAGTACTTTGCAACGAGTGGCTTATAAACTGGATGATAAAGAGGGTTCATTAATTCGATTATCATGGGCTTATGTTGATTATTTATCACAAGATGATCCAGTAAAAATGATATTAATAAACGATATAGAGTCAGTAAAAATAAAATTTCTCAATGAAAGAGGACGCTGGGGAAACTCATGGGGGAGCTCGTTAACAGGGCTTCCTGTCGCGATGGATATTGAGTTTAAACATAAAAAACTAGGTGTTATTCGGCGGCTAATTCCCATTTATAGTGACCCAGAAGTTTCTTTGAAGCGAAGGTAGCTTGGCATACTTATGTTGTTCGATAATTGTTTTATTTATAATAATATTGCTTGACTTAAGTCAATTATATTAATACTCTCTTATATAAGAATATATAGATTATCTTATATAGATAGAATTATTTATATAGATTTGTTGTAACTAAGACGATATATTGATTTTTTGGGGAATGCATACACGGATAGGCTCCCCATCAAGAATCATATTAATTCAAAAATTGATGCCAACATTTTGTTAGGAGAATGGTGCGGATGAGTGATAGACATTTTGGGAAAGTTGCACTGAGTGCATTGATAATGAGCCTGGTTTCTACATCAGTCGTGGCAGAAGATATTGTTACCGTTCAAAGTAAACGTTCCACAGCACAAACCGTACTGGGAAGTACCGTTATTCCTTTCAGAGAAGTGACTCTGACGGCTCAAATTCCAGGGCGTGTACTTAATATACAAGGTGATGTAGGGACAATGATTCGTAAAGGTGGCTTGGTTGCGAAGATTGATGATACAGCATTACAAGCAAAGAAAAATGCAGCAATGTCTGCGATTGAAACAGCAAAAGCCTCATTACGCAATTCACAAGCTCAGTATCGTCGTGAAATGATTTCTCCTCGTAGCAAAGATATTTCGGGTATGCCCGGTATGGGAATGCCAGCGATGATGGATATTTATATGACTCGACCTATGTATGAAATGATGGGTGATTCTGATACAGGTTACAATCGTTATTCTGATCTTATGAATAGTGCGACAGGAGTTTCACAGTCGAAAGGTCAATTGAATCAGGCGTGGTCGCAACTCAACCAAGTCAATGCACATCTCAAAAATGCATTATCAGTCGCTCCTTTTGATAGCATGATTTTAGCTAAAATGGTTGAAGTGGGTGATACGGTGCAACCTGGACAGCCTATTGTAAAGCTAGGTGATGTTAAATTTAAGCGTTTAAGAGCGGATATCCCATCAATCTTGGCTGATAATTTACATAAAGGCATGATTGTTAAAGTGATCATTAATAGCAAACTAGAGACAAAGGCACGAGTTGCTAAAATTTATCCTATTGCAGATCCTATTCGCCACACAATAACGGTGAAGTTCGATTTATACGTTAATGTAAAAGCAAAGCCAGGACAGTATGCAAAGATTTTTTTACCCAGTGCATCATCAGCCAAACCTGTATTAGTTATTCCTAAAAGCTCGCTAATTCAAGGGCGTAGTTTAGATAGTGTGTATCGTATGAATGCTAAAGGGCAACGTAAATTAAGACTGGTTCGCCTTGGTGCAGAGCAGGATAATGGTATGGTGTCAGTGGTTTCGGGGCTAGCTCAAGGGGATCGTATTGTTAACCATCCTTCAGTACGTTCAAATACTGGTACAATCAGCGCTGAACATTAAAAAGCACGGTGACAAACAAAATCATATCACAACCATTTCATTTCAAGTTATTGATGGACTATCCCTATGAATGATCAAATACCTCCTAAGAAACCTAAAAAAGTTAGTTTAGGTATTGCTGGGGGGCTGGCAAAGTATTTTATTGTTTCTCCCATCTCATTATTGCTGATTATTGCATTTTTAGCAGTTGGCGTTTTAGGGCTACAAATCACTCCTCGTCAGGAAGATCCACAAGTTTCTGTACCGATGGTAGATATTTTTGTTCGTTATCCTGGTGCTAGTGCGGCTGAGGTGGAAAGTCAAATAACTAGCCCACTTGAAGCGATAATGAAAGAGATTACGGGTGTAGATCATGTTTTCTCTGCATCTAATCGTGGTCAAGCCATTGTGACGGTTCAGTTTATTGTTGGTGAAGATTATAATTCATCGATAGTCAAGCTACATGATAAGTTGGAGGCTAATAAGAATCTGATGCCACGAGGGGCGAAAGGTTTTTTAGTTAAACCCAAAGGTGCGGATGATGTGCCTGTGGTGACTCTGACATTATGGTCTAATGATGTGGAAGATACCTCGCTACGTTTGGTTGCTTTAGATTTATTGCAACGCTTGCGTGAAGTACCTGATACCAGTCAGAGCTTTATTGTTGATGGTCGAGTTGAGCAGTTAGTTGTTGAGATTTTACCTGAGAAGCTTGCTTCTTATGGCGTTTCTCTTGGGCAGGTTGCCAATACGATTAGAATGGCAAACTCAGAACGTAGTGCTGGTCAAGTCGAACCTAGTAATAAAGTGGTCACCGTGATCACAGGTTCTTTTTTGCAGACCGTTGATGATGTTAACCGCTTGATTGTGGCGGTTGTTAATGGTCAGCCCGTTTATGTTCGTGACATTGCCGATGTACAGGTAAAGGCGAGTGAGACGAATAGAATTATTAATTATTATACTGGACCTGCTTATCCGATAGAAGAAGGTTCTGATAAGCCTTTTGCTAAGGGGGCTTCTGCAGTAACGATTGCGATTGCAAAAAAACAGGGCAGTAATGGTGTTGCGGTTTCTGAGGCTATTCTTGCTAAGGTTGAAACGTTAAAAGGGCTTACCATTCCCGATAATATTTATGTTGAAGTCACGCGAGATTATGGTGCCTCTGCTAAAGCTAAAGTCAACCATCTTATTTTTAAATTATTTATTGCGACCTCTATTGTTACAGCTTTAGTTTGGTTCTTTCTTGGCTGGAGAGCGGCGGTTGTTGTTGCGGTTATTATACCTATTGTATTAACTTCAACTGTTTTCACTGCATGGCTATTAGGTTTAACGATTGACCGTGTTAGCTTGTTTGCACTGATTTTTTCCATTGGTATCCTGGTGGATGATGCTATTGTTGTTGTAGAAAATATTTATCGAAGGTGGTTATTAGCGGACAGCTTAGATACAACCATTGCAGTCGATGCGGTTCGAGAGGTAGGTAACCCAACCATTGTTGCCACCTTTACCGTTATTGCGGCGCTACTACCGATGGGCTTTGTGAGTGGCATGATGGGACCTTATATGTCACCGATCCCAATATTGGGAACAGTGGCAATGTTGATTTCTTTATTTGCTGCCTTTGCAATGACGCCTTGGTTAACTTATAAGCTAAAGCCTAGAATTGAAAAGCTACGTGAAGAAGCTGAAAAAGAACATAAACAAGCCGCGGCTATGGATCGTTTCTTTCGTGGCATTATTATTCCACTGATTCGTAATCCTAAAAAAGGTCGTTTATTCCTTTATGGAATTATTGGCTTATTCTTTTTATCCTGCCTATTTTTCTATACAAAAGCCGTGCAAGTTAAGATGATGCCGCTGGATAACAAGGATGAGTTTAATATTGTTGTTAATTTTCCTGAAGGTACCTCAATTCCTGTCACCGCTAATTTGATTAGTAAAATGTCACATCGCCTAGTTTCAGGTGAAAATAAAATTGCAGAGATTAGTGCATTACAAACCTATGCAGGGACAGCTTCTCCTTATAACTTTAATGGTTTAGTGCGACATTACTATTTACGAGATCGTTCATGGCAGGGTGATATTCAGGTACAGCTTTCTAGTAAAAATGATCGTAGTCGTACGAGTAATGATGTGGCAAGTGAAGTTCGTAAGATTTTGACACCCATGGCTAAAGCCGCAGGTGCACGAATTCAAGTCGTTGAAATGCCACCAGGACCACCAGTATTGCAAACACTTGTTGCTGAAATCTATGGGCCTGATGCTGAAACCCGTCGTGAAGTTGCAAGAGCGATAACAAAATTCTTTGAGGATGCTAAATATATCGCCGATGTTGATAACTTCTTGGAAGCTCCCCATAAAAATCTTCGCTTTATTGTTGATACAGACAAAGCACAGCGTAATGGTCTTTCAGTTGAGGATATTAATCGTACGATTGAAATGGCAATGGGAGGTTTTGTTTTAGGTGATATTAAGAAGAATGCCTTAATTGAACCCACCGCTATTTTGATGCAAGTGCCTTTGGATGTACGTTCAGATATTAATCGCCTCGTACAATTGCCAGTGACTAATCGTGCAGGTGTTTCAGTCCCTTTAGCAGAGTTAGGTTACTTTGAAGAAGAGGCACAGGATGCACCCATTTACCATAAGGATTTAAAACCTGTTGAGTTTGTTACAGGTGAGGGTGTTGGAGTTTTTGGTGCTCCAGTTTATGGTCAGTTTGAAGTTCAGGATATGTTAGCTGCTGCTAATGATGGCAAAGGCTATGAAGCACCTGACGAGACGATACTAACGACTGGAAAGTGGTTTGGTACACCTGATGATATTACTAAGTCAACCTTTGAATGGGGTGGTGAGTGGACGGTGACTTATATTACTTTCCGTGATATGGGTATTGCCTTTATGGCAGCTTTAGTTTTGATTTATATGCTAATCGTTGCACAGTTTGGTAACTTTGTACTACCTGCGATTATTATGGCACCGATTCCATTAACATTGATTGGTATTATTCCAGGGCATTGGCTTTTTGGTGCTTATTTCTCTGCAACCTCAATGATTGGTTTTATTGCTCTGGCAGGAATTATTGTCCGAAACTCGATTCTATTAGTCGATTTCACTCGTGAAGCGGTTGTTGAAAAAGGAATGCCGATTATTGATGCGGTTATTCATTCTTGCGAAGCGAGAACTCGTCCCATTGCTATTACTGCCTTAGCATTAATGGGTGGTTCATCCGTTATTGTTGGTGATCCTATTTTCCAAGGTATGGGTGTGGCACTTATCTTTGGTGGTCTTGTTTCAACTTTATTAACGTTATTGATCATTCCATTGGGTTGTATTAGTGCAGGTAATTCATTAGGTCGACCTGTTGAAGGTGATAGTGGTAGTGCAAGAAATCTTGATATTGATGAAGAGCTACGAACATTAAGAGGTTCAAAGTCAAAATCTAGTGCTTATGATGAAACAATTGGTGAAAAGATAACGGATATTTCTTCTACTATCTTTGGAATTATCGGTATGGTTGCTGGTTTGTTATTTTCTGGCGTTAAAAGCTTATTTGGATTGTTAACGGGGAGCTTGTCAAAAAACAATTCTCCTGAAACTGCCTCTGTATCAGATCAAGCCCCTTTGGCAAAAGAAAGTGTAACTCCTGTAACTAAGACTGATAAGCCAGACTCTAAGGAAGAAAAGGTTGTAGAAGATGAGCCTAAACCTTCAGAAAAACCTAAGGCAGAAAAGGTTGTAGAAGATGAGCCTAAACCTTCAGAAGAACCTAAGGTAGAAAAGGTTGTAGAAGATGAGCCTAAACCTTCAGAAGAACCTAAGGCGGCTGAAGTTGTAAAGAAGCCAGCGGCTAAGAAAGCAGCTCCTGCTAAAAAGGCAGCTGCAAAGAAGCCAGCTACAAAGAAGCCAGCGGCTAAGAAAGCAGCTCCTACTAAAAAAGCACCTGCAAAGAAGCCAGCGGCTAAGAAAATAGCACCTGCTAAAAAGGCACCTGCAAAGAAGCCAGTAGCTAAGAAAGCCGCTCCTGCTAAAAAGGTAGCTGCAAAGAAGCCAGTGGCTAAGAAAGCAACTCCCGCTAAAAAAGTACCTGCTAAGAAGTCTGTAGATAAGAAAGAAGAAACTAAGCCTAATACTGATCCAAAAGATATTATTAGTGATGAGTCTGTGGTTGAGCAAAAAAAGAAAGAAGCTAAGCCAAAGCCTGCTACAAAAGGTGGTCGTCGCGGAATTCGGTTAAAAGACGATATATAGGCAGAAAAACCTTGCTCTAAAAGAATTTAATAGTCTTTTAGAGCAAGAAAAATAGTATTTCTAATACTATTGCTCGCTTTGAAATGATTGATTCGGGTATACTTCTACCACTTGAAAATAAGTGAAGAGTGTAAAAAATCATTGCAAAAACAGTTCTAAGGTTGCAAGTTTTGTGTGATTTTTTGTAGCTATTGTATTATTGGTTGCACTGACACCCTCTCACTAAATACTAAAATCAACCGCCTCGTTTAGATTGACAGAATATAATTTCATCTGTTGTTTTTATTGAGACTTTATGATTTAAGTACCATTCACTTACAATAGGTGTATTCCCATGAAACCGTTATATAAGGGTCTTGGTGTTTTATCAGCAGCCATTGGCGTAACCGTTGTTGCTATTAATTTCACTGGTCAGGCAAAGGCAGAAGAATTACAGGATAAAGGAAGTCCAACAGTAGAAGAAGTCGCTAAGGCTGGCTCAGGACAAAGTAGTTTAACAAAGGCTACAGTAGCACCAGAGTTAACTGACAAAACTTCAATAAATACTAATGGTGTTACAAAATCATGGTCTAGCCCTGATAAGGCACCTCCTGGTTTATATTTTAAATCTGGAGATATTGCTAAAGTAGAGCCTACAGAAGAAACGACTGTAGCTACTGAGGAATCTGCCAAAGAAAAAGCGGCTAAGACAGAAACAAAAGTTAATGAAGAGTTAGTTAAAGAAGCAACAGCTGATTCTGAAGTAAAAACTGATACTGTAGCTACTGATGAAGAGTCTACTAAAGAAGCAACAGCTGACTCTGAAGTAAAAACTGATACTGCAACTACGGATGAAGAGTCCACTAAAGAAGCAACAGCTGATTCTGAAGTAAAAACTGATACTGCAACTACTGATGAAGAGTCTACTAAAGAAGCAACAGCTGACTCTGAAGTAAAAACTGATACTGCAACTATGGATGAAGAGTCTACTAAAGAAGCAACAACCGCTTCTGAAGTAAAAACTGATACTGCAACTACGGATGAAGAATCTACTAAAGAAGCAAAAGCTGATGCTGAAGTAAAAACTGATACAACAGAGAAATCAACTGCACCAGAATCAGAGCAAGCAACTGAGGTAAAGCCAGCAGAAACAAAGCAATTTATGCCTTTAGAGCCTGATGTCGTTGTCCCTCCCGTTGGTGAGACAAAGGTTTTCCCTGTACTTGATGCTAATGGGATGTTACCCACTAATGAGAAGGTATTAGATCCCAGTAAAGTGAAAGCAGAAAAACCAGCAAAGCCTAGTGAGCCAGCTATTGCACCTGCACCTAAAATTATGCCATCAATGTCACCACAGTGGATGTTAAACCCACGTATGCCTCAAACAATAATGCCAAGTCCCAATATGCCGATGCAACAAGGTTGGAATTATCCTCAAGGAATGCCACAGCAAGTTCCTCTACAATATCCCTATATGCCACCCAATATGAATAGAATGGCTCCTTACTATGGTTATATGCCAAGAATTATGTATGTGCCTGTTTATCCTTACCGACAGCCTGCATCTGCAGCAAAGAAAACTGTAGCTCCAACTCAACAAGGTGCAAACCCATTACTAGGTAATTAATTTATGATTACAGTTATAGCGAACCTTAAAGGTGGTACAGGGAAAAGCACCATTACCTTTAATTTATCACTCTGGGTTGCAAAAAATTGTAATACCTATGTTTCTGTTTATGATTTAGATCCTCAGGCAACACTAACAGATGCTTTGGAGATAAGAGCAGAAGATGGTCATGCTCCAGTGATTACACCGAGTAATGATGTTTCCCTCTTAGCAAAAGAAGGGGTTAAAAGTGAGTGTATTATTGATATTGGCATGGCTGATCAAAGATCAATGGAAGTGGCAATTTCACAGGCAGATAGAGTCGTTGTGCCTATTGGTCCGAGTTCAGCAGATGTTTGGTCAACTCAGCGTTTTTTGAAGATGATCAGTGATATTTCCAACAAGAAGAAGCTTGAAGTTTTTGGTTTTATGAATCGAGCAGACACACACCACAATGTTCGTGAAACAGATGAAGCATATGAGGCAATGAAAACTTTGTCAGGTATTACTATGTTGGATGCTAGAGTCTATCAGCGTACAATTTACCGCCGATCTTTTAGCGAAGGTATGGCTGTTTTTGAATTAGACCCTCGTTCAAAAGCTACAGAAGAAATCAATACGCTGGGAAAAGCGTTATATAAAATTTAAAGGAGTAAGTATGTTTATTTTTCGTTGGTTGTTAGCTCATCCGATCATATCAATATGGTCTTTGTTCGTACTGGTCATTATGCTTAATTTTAGTCTGAGTCCAAGTAAAGGTACTGCGGATCATGGTGATATAAAGAAGGCTACAGAAGGTGGTGCTCATGGTCATGCACCTAGTGAAGCTAAAATAGCTGAAGGTGTAACAGCAAAAAGCACTGATGATGCCAAAGCTACCGAGGCAACTTCAACAGAAAGCACTGATGATGCTAAAGCTACGGAAG
>JAGLEV010000081.1 GCA_023144895.1 Thiotrichaceae bacterium | reverse complement strand
CATATCACATTGACCCCAAACTCAAACAGCAGACTTAATATTTCTACAGAGTAAGAAAATTTTGTAATGAACATAAAAACAAATCATAAAAAGCTGTCTGGTGTACACATATTTATCTCATTATTGAGTCTGGTACTCTATTTTTCTTGAGGACTTGATACACTAATGACAAAGTCATCGGCATAACGCGCAAAGGGGTAGTCTTTTGCTTCTAGGTAACGATCAAGATCATCTAGCATGACATTCGCGAGTAAGGGAGACAGTGGACTGCCTTGTGGAACACAGAGACTAGGTTCTACTTTTCCTTTATGGCGGATGCCTGCACGAAGGTATTGTCCGATCAGTGTTAATATCTGGGGGTCATTGATTCTTAAACTCAGGTCATTGTAAAAGTATCGAATTTTAGAGTTGAATTTGACTTAAATTCAGCGACTTATCAATAAAATATAACGATCCATTTAAACTGACACATAACTCAGTTTGTTTTATGGCTCAGTCACAATGCTTCATTTTGCCATAAACCAAGCTCGAAAAAAGGAAAGCCCTATAGTAAGTAAGGTGTGATCAATGAGAAAAGTTTATTCACCTTTTACTTTAGCTAATGCTTTAGTAATTTCAATATCAATATAGGCACCAAATAAATTGGGTGTATTAATGCCAACAATTTTCTCTGCCACTTCTTTACCTTTCTCGTCAATAAAAATCATCGTTGGGGTCATATTGGCGTTATAACGAGTAGTAAACTGATTATTGGAGATTTTTTTACCATCAAAGTCAATAACTTCTGAATGTAGATCAATCACTAGCTCTCGAATAAGGATTTGATCATTATATTCACCACTTAATATCATTGGGCGTAAAAACTCATCTTCTAGTTGCAGACAATAGGGGCAGTGACTGGCTGTAATAGCAAGCAGTAGAGGGAGCTTTTTCTCATGCATTAATTGACTTAGCACTTGAAAGTTTTTTACTTTTTCAATGTGTACTTTCGATGGAGTTAATTCATAAGCTTCAGCTTGGTCTGGTACTGCATTCCAAATAAAAGCACCTAGAGAGAGGAGCAGTGCTGTCACTATGAATATTTGTATTGCTCTTATCCTTGCTGTCACCTGATTTTTCATTTTAGAGCTTCCAGTTAATGGGACTAATATTGTGTGCTTCTAAATATTGATTGGTCGTCGAAAAAGGTTTACTACCATAAAAACCTCGATAGGCTGATAAGGGTGATGGGTGTGGTGATTGAATAACACAATGGCGGTCTTGGTCAATAAAGCGCCCCTTTTTTTGTGCATAAGCTCCCCAAAGAATGAACACAAGGTTTTCTTTTTGCTGATTAAGTGATGCAATAATCACATCAGTGAATGTCTCCCAGCCTTTACCTTGATGTGCATTGGCTTGCCCTGCGATCACGGTAAGAACAGAATTAAGTAGCAATACACCTTGTTCAGACCATGGTTGCAAGTCTCCCGTGTGGCTATTATCGATAGACACATCATCCTTAAGCTCACGGTTGATATTAACCAATGATTTGGGTAGAGGCTTGACTTCAGGTAATAC
Organism: Thiotrichaceae bacterium; assembly: GCA_023144895.1. Taxonomy (GTDB): domain Bacteria; phylum Pseudomonadota; class Gammaproteobacteria; order Thiotrichales; family Thiotrichaceae; genus HyVt-477. The sequence continues at coordinate 12,739 of JAGLEV010000081.1, read as the reverse complement.
AGAAAAACATAAACCGTGTGCATGACCTCGTGTGGGGTAGGGGTCTTGTCCTAGTATGACCACTTTTACTTTATCAAAAGAGGTCGTGTTGAGTGCATTAAACCAAAGTGAGCTATCGGGCAATAATAGTTTTCCCTGAGCTTTTTCGGCAAGCAAAAAATCTCGTAATGCCTGCATGTAGGGTTTATCAAATTCCTCTTTTAAGACAGCTAACCAGCTTGATTCCAGTTGTACGGTTCTATTCATTACCAGATTCCCTAAGGTTGTCGATTACTCTATAAACAAGAGCTAGTTTAACAAAGCCATTGAACTAATTAAAGAAGATGAGGTAATGTTGTTGATTATTAGTCATAATGTTTTGAGGTGGAGAAAAGCTTCATTTATCCTAATAAGGGTTGAATTAATATTCAAACCCCCTATAGTTAGCTTATCAATTATAATTTTTCGAGGTCATCATGTCACAGTTGGACATTAATACCGGTCAGGTCGTTGCTAATGCATCAGAGTCTGAGCGTGCTGGTTTTATTCGTAAAACCTATCTTCACTTAGGTGGAGCCATTGCAATATTTGCTCTGCTTGAAAGCTTCTTGATTCAATCAGGTGTGGCAGCACAATTCACCATGTTGCTCTCAGGTAGTAAGTGGTCATGGTTAATCGTCATTGGTGTCTTTGCTTTTGTTTCTTACTTTGCAGATAAGTGGGCGCGCTCATCTATTTCAAAAGAAATGCAGTACTTAGGGCTTGGTGTCTTCATTGTTGCTGAAGCGGTTATCTTTATGCCGTTGATTTTTAAGGCTGTTACAATGGCACCGGGTGTTTTACAAAATGCTGCCATTGTTACCGCAGCATTGGTTGGTGGTTTAACGTTTACCGCTTTTACTAGCAAGATTAACTTCTCATTCCTCGGTCGAGGCTTAGCGATTGGTGGTTTTATTGCTATGGGTGTTATCGTTGCTGCCATTGCCTTTGGCTTCTCGCTTGGAACATGGTTCTCTGGTGCAATGATCGTATTTGCGGCGGCATCAGTACTTTATAGCACATCAAATATTATCCACGAATATCATACAGAGCAGTATGTCGCTGCTTCTTTATCACTATTCTCTAGTGTGGGTTTATTATTCTGGTATATCGTACAGTTTCTCATGGCATTTGGTGATGACTAAATTGTAAAAAATGGCTCTTTAAATAGAGTTTAGTGTTATTTTGTTAAAAGCCTCTGTGGATTAGATTCTACAGGGGCTTTTTTATTGGCTGGGTTTATTCTTCAATTGAAAAGAAATAGGGCTTGAACTCAGCATATAATTTTTACTACACATTGGTTTTAGCTACCACTGTGCTTAATTATAGGGCGATATGATAACAGGATAATGTCAGTTATTTTAAGCAAATAGGAGTGATATCGATTAACCTGAAGATAGTTTAATTTTTTGTAAATTTTCTCTGCATCTTTAAATCTATTTTCCTATGATTAGATATTAAATAATACTTTTAGGAAGATTCAGCATGAGAGCAAAACACAAATCTAATCGATGGTTTTCTATATCAGTTGTCGTAGGCATTTTTCTTATCATCGTCAATATTATTCTTACTCTTTATGGTTTATCACCTTTTGATTATTTTAAGTAAACTATTGCGGTTATTTTAATAAAATATCGTCTTTATTTTTTGGATAACGATTAACCCAAAGTAGTAAAATTAATAAATAGTATTCATCAGGCTCCCATTGAGCCTGAAATTCCAGTACCAAAAATTATATTAATAGTAGAGCACCGCCAGAAATTATTGACTCAAAGGGGTCTGACGAAAAATGACCATTCAATATCATAGCCACTGATTATATTTTTTTACTAAATACGCCATTCTCTAAAAAATATTTCACCTGAAAAATAACCTCTCTATTATTCATCATAAACGTATGAGTAACAGGAAGTACTATGTGATCAAGCATTCCTTTAAGTTTTGTATTTTCTACAGAAACTTTACCATCATTTGGACTAGGAAGAATTAAAGATAAAATTAGATTTATACTCCGATTTCCTGCGATAACCCCAAGTTCAAAATTAGCGAGACCTAAAGTATTTGGAGTGCTGCTCTCTTTGGTACTAAGCTCCATTCCCGCTGGGCCATTGATCAATTTGAACCCTAGCATATTAGATAATGTGTTGACCACTTCACTACCTTTATTTGGCGGGGCAAGCATGACAACACGCCCCATATTTTTTATCGTATTGGCTTCTAAATATTGTCGAACTAAAATCCCTCCCATTGAATGGGTAACAAAATTAATTTTTGAAACTTCAGGGCACTTAGCAATCGCTTCGGGTATCACTTTTTCTGCTAATTCCTTGATTGAATGCTTTGTTGAAGGATATTTCATATTCATAGCAAAATAACCAGTAGCATCAAGCGATCTGGCTAATTTTTTCATAGAACCACTACTTCGAGCTAAGCCATGTAGTAAAATAATACTTTCATTTTTCATTATCTTATACTGGTAATATTATATTTTAGACCTTCCCCAAGGTACTGCTCTCTATTGCTGTTTATTTTGTCTTGTTGCAGTGACAAATTTTGATAATTTCGATCCATTGAACCGCTTCTCTTAGATTTAAATAGAGTTCAGTATATAACTTTTCATGAAAATATTGATTTTCAGATGATTTTTACCTCAACGCAATGCTCTCACTGTATCAAGCAAAGCCTCTGCATCCCACTCACGAGCACCAACCGCACGATAAATAATCTTACCTTGAGGATTTAATATAAATGTTGTTGGCAAGCCAGTCACACCCCATTGCTGAAGGACTTGACGTTGCTGATCATACAAAACAGTGAAGTCAATAGGGTAATCTGTATTGAATGTAAGAACACTCTCTTCAGACTCACCAACATTAATCGCAATCATTGCAATCCCTTGCTCTTTAATCTTTGCCCAAGCACGGTTCATTGAGGGTAATTCTTCACGACAAGGGGGGCACCATGTTGCCCAAAAATTAACAATGACAGGCTTGCCACGATAATCTGTTAGCTTATGATGCTTTCCTTTGCTATCAACCAAGTCAAAATCAGGCGCTCGGATAACAGGTTGTACTCTTGTTAAGCCTAACGAAGAAGTAGAATGAGACCCTGTGTGGTTTGAAGTGGGAATAAAAGTAATAATTGCAATGACTAAGAGTATCAATACAATAAGAATGGGTGCTATTTTTTTCATTTATAAATGACCTTTTATTGAAGATTATTGACACAACTTAATGGTTGTAGCCAAACTTGTTACTTATCTTGATACTAAACTCCCTGCAAATCAAATATTGCCTCAATAGAAACCTGCAGAATAATCATTCTTCAGTTACAATCATCATTAGGATAAAAACGTTATTGAGCAGGAAGGGCAGGGTAACAAAAAACCATTCGTGATGATATTTTAATGGTCTTCTACTGTGCAACATAGCCTCCCTAATCAAGAGACTGCTAGAAGTTCAAGCAATATCAGTTGAATCACTTGTAAGTTTACTTAAAACTGCTTGTGTTACAGGAGAAAATGCCAGAATTAATGGAATTTACGAAACTTTAGGCACATCAGCCTAGTTAAAAAGGATGAAGTTTTTATCCTATAAGTCATTCAAAAGCTATTTTGACATAAATAAAATAAAGATAAGTAGTTTTGTAGTGAACTAATAGCTGAACTACTTAAAATCTTAAAATTGGGTAGTATATATAATGAGCAATGCAATTGAAGCAAAAAAAAGATTTATTGGCTTTGAGAAAATTCAACAATATAGAGAAATAATCAGAGAGCTTGAAGTAGCTTATAGGTTCAGGGTAGAGGATAAAGATGGCAACGAAACCTTTAATATGGATATAGCTCTGCCAAAGTATTCGAATGTTGAATTATCTGAAAAAATTCATGGGACTAATGCTAGCTTCTCTTTTAATTCTATTTTAGGAATGTATTACCAAAGTAGAAGAAATATAATTACTTCCGATAATGATAATATGGGATGTGCTTCCAATGCATTCTCAAAAGAAGACAGTTTAAAAGAAATAGCTATTGATTTAGCAGAATTTTGGGATGTTGATTTAAGCCAAAATATTATAACAGTATACTATGAATGGGCAGGTGGAAACATTCAAAAGAAGTCAGCATTGACTGGAATGAGTAAAAAAGCTTTAATTTTCAAGCACTTTAGAGTGTCTCCAATTGAGCAAAAAATTGGAAAAGATGGAACGGAAATTGCTAATTTTTGGTTGCCTACTAGAACGACAAAATGGATAGATAATATTGATATTGGTTTTTATAATGTAATGAATTTTCCTGTTCTAACAATGGATATGAATTTCCAAGATTTTAAAGAGGATAACAATCTTATTTTTTCTAAAATAGAAGCACTAGAAAGTAATTCTTTAGTTGGTGAAATGCTTGGTGTTAAAGGTAATACTGGAGAAGGTTATGTCGCTACTATTGACCTTACAAAAGTTATTATCACAAAAGATGAAGTCGTTATTAATGAAGTAAAATCTATTGATTTTTCTGATGGCTTAGAACAAGAAATTAGAAACCAGTTAGAGATTGGTATTCATTTTCCAAAATTAAAAAATTCATCTAATCTTATTGGGTTTAAGTTCGATATTCTCAATCTTTCATCTCATTCTATGAAAGAACTAATGAAATTAAGCAATAGACTTGCTTTTAAGTTTAAAGGTGAAGAACACTCTAATAATACTAAAGTGAATAGTATTAAAAAAGTTGATAGTGTTTTAGAAAATAAAAAGATTGAATTTGTAAACACAATCGCTTGTACTCAAAGTAGATTAGAACAATTCTATGATGAAACCGAAAATGAAAACGGTGGAAAACTATCAATGAATATGAAACTAACTTCTGTACTGATGAAGAAAGTACAAAAGGATATAATAGAAGAAGAACAAGATCTTATGCTTGAAGCAGGATTTGAACCAAAAGACCTTAATAGGTACATTTCTAAGGCTATATTAACTTATATGAAGCAACGTATGAACGATGATATGGAGTTATAGGTTAACTGTTAACTATTGATAAAGAATAAATTACTGACAACCATTATGTAGTTTCCATTTTTCTACATGCCCCATGTCAATTGCAAATTGTGGAACAGTGCAATCTTTATCTGGCTTTGATTGATGCTCTTGTTTCACTTTATTTTTTACCTTATCTCCTGTTTCAGTACAGCCATTATGTAGCTTCCATTTTTTCTCATGCCCTATTTTCTTAACCCAGTTAGGGATTTCACAGTCTTTATTTATTGCTGTATTTTTGCCGATATTATTTGTATTTTCATGTATTAATGATGAGTTTGCAGTAAGGAATATTAAGCCTAAAAATAGTGGCACAAGCAACCATTGAGCAGGATTAATCTTTTGGATTGGCGCCTGATCTTTAATGGCACAGGCATTTCCTGGGCAAAGCTGTGCTTTTTGTTGATGAAAAAGATTGTAGATTTTACAACCTAAGCAAATACCAAAGGCAGCCTCAAAAAATAAAAGAGTTAAACAAAGGATGCAAACGAATAAATTAAAGGGGCCGATAATATTATTTAAAACAATCAAATAGAACATTACGACGGCTAAGACTAAACCAATGAGCCATGCAAAGCGTTTTTGTGGTGCGCCCACGTATTCTACTGTTTGATTACGCACAAAGAACCGTGAAATGATGAGCAATGGTGCATATTTCGGATTGATAAGCACACGAATAGTAAACTCAATTAAAAAGACGACAACAAATATTTTAGTTATCGTGAAATCACCAATAAGCCATGAATTAAGAAAGGCAATCATCGCAAAGAGAAAGAGAATACCTGCACTGGCTCTCACTTCTCGTTCATTGAGGACTTTCATTTCATATTTTGGAATTTTTTCACCGAATGAAAATAAGCTGTTCATTGATAACCTTTTTTATTGATCCATAAGCTTTAAACTATATCATTAACCTCTACATAAAACTTCAATATCTTATAGTGCGAATGAGATAGCAGTATACCATCAGCACTTTCTGTTCCTATGTTTGGACGTTTTGCTGTTGCCATGTTTTTGGAATAAGTTAAGAACCCGCTCTTAATTCACATTTCAACTACGGATATTAGCGGGATTCCCTAAAACATACTGTTAGGTTAAAAACACTCAATTTTCTGAGCACATATGTAACAAAAATAAATGAATATTCAAAACTCAACTATTGACTTATTGTAATTTACTGCCATGCTTTAAAACATTAAACGCAAAAAAAAATAATTGAGTTAAGGTATGGCGAAACCCACTGTAGAGAAAGCTCCAGATTTTGATATTTCAGTATTGGATGTTAATAAAATCACTCCTTTCATTGAAGAATATAATTCAACTGATGATAAAGGTAGGTATCTTCATTGGGATAGATTGAAGTGGCGTGTTCCAAGAGAGGATGCTAAGAATATTTGGCAAACTGTTAAATTTAAGCGTACTTTACAGATGAAGTCTATAAATTTACTAGATGATAAAGGGAGTCTGTTTTCTTACTGCACTCCACACTCAATGGAAGCTAGACTACATCAAGTTGTGAATGTTGCTGGAGGTAGTGTTGCATCAATAGTAAATAATATTGCTCCAGATAGCATTCAGCGTAAATTTCTAGTTTCTTCTTTAATTATGGAAGAAGCTATCACTAGTTCTCAGTTAGAAGGAGCATCAACAACGAGAGAAGTAGCAAAAAAAATGCTTGAGGAGGAAAGAGATCCTATTGATGATGATGAAAGAATGATTCTCAATAATTTTTTTTTGCTAAAACATGCAGAAAGAACGAGAGATAGAGAGCTTACCGTTGATTTAATCCTAGAGTTCCATGCTATTGCAACGAGAGGTTCTAGTGAGAACGGTGTTGTACCTGGAGAGTTTAGATTAAATAATGATATCTTTGTTGAAGATGACAGAGGTGAAATTGCTCATCAGCCTCCTAGTTTTGAGCTTATTCCAGGTCGGTTAACTAAATTGTGTAGCTTTGCTAATAAAGATCACTTAGGAGTAAGCGGAAATGATTTTATTGCACCCGTAGTAAAAGCTATAATACTTCATTTTATGCTGGGTTATGAGCATCCATTTAGAGATGGTAATGGACGTACAGCTAGGGCACTTTTTTATTGGTATATGTTGAAAAATAAATATGATTTATTTAAATATGTTTCAATAAGCAAATTACTAAAAGAAGATCCCAAGGGCTATGGTTTATCTTACATATACACAGAAAAAGACCAAAATGATTTAACTTATTTTATAGATTATCAGCTAGGTATAGTTCTTTCAGCATTTGATGATCTACAACAATATTTAAAAGATAAAACAGATGAATTTTATCAAGTAATGGATGTATTGGAAGAATCGCAGTTTAGAAATATCTTGAATTTTATTCAAAAAGATATCATTAAAAAAGGAACAAAAGAACCAGGAAGGATTTTTACTGTGAAAGAAATATCTAGTTCTTATGAAATATCTGAAAATACGGCTAGATCACATTTAAATGCATTAGTTGAATTTAATTTACTACTCAAAACTAAAGATGGAAGAAAAATTTTATACTTTTCCCCTTCAGACCTCTATGAGAGGTTGCGCTTAAATGACAAGTCCCGATAGATCATAAACTCAGCCCATTTTTTATGTATCCGCTCCGCTTATTTCCACACAAAAAATAGTCTAAGTTTTGGTCACACCCATTAATCCCCACATGAAACCTCAATCTTATAGTGCTAATGAGGCAGCAGTATGCCCCTGTTGAGCTGCAAGTTGTAACCACTTTCTTGCTTCGGTAGTATCAACATTGACTAAAGTGCCATTTTGAAACATCATTCCCAATGTATACTGTGCATTAGCATAACCAGAATTTGCTGATTTTTTTAATAACAATAGTGACTTGCGGATACCTTGCTCTGTTTTAACATGGCTTTGATAAAACATCGATAAAGCATAGTGTCCTTCTGCTAAACCTGAGGCAGAGGCTTTATACAGCCAGCGATGGGCACGAGTTCGGCTTTTAGGTACACCTCGACCATATTGATAACGTTTACCGAGTTCTAATTGCGCCTTAGCATTACCTTGTTTTGCCTTAGTCGTTAGTGATTGCATCGTATTTTTAGGAGCTGGGGCTGGCGCCCTCACTACTACTTTAGCGGGTCTAACAGTCTGCACTACTGGTGTTCTAGCTCTGGTCACCCGAGGAATCGTAATTTGTTTAGGCGCTCGTCTCGTTGGAATAGAAATTTGCCTAGGTGGGCGATAGGAAGACGATGAAATAGGTTGAATACTCATACCTGCCGCTGTCCATGGTGGTGGTAATTCTTGAAAATTTACTTGATCAACAGGTTGCATTATCATCGGTTCTGCATAACTATTGACAATAGTTATCATACCTAAGCCAAAGGATAATAAGCTTTGCTGACATAGCAATTTAATTATTGGCTTATTCATAGTAATCTATACCTGCAAGTGTTTTATGAACGCTTCAAAGTATAATGCCCTCCAATTATTGTAAAGAATCTACCGATGAATGATCAGTTTCTCCTTCGTTATAGTCGTCAAATCATGTTGGATGATATTGGGATTGATGGGCAAGAAAAAATCCACCAATCCAAACTATTAATTATTGGTTTAGGAGGACTAGGCTCACCTGTTGCTTTATATTTAGCGGCTTCTGGTATTGGTCAGCTGACATTGGTTGATCCAGACCATGTGGAATTAAGTAATCTACAGCGCCAAGTGATTCATAATACCGCTGATATTGGTACGGATAAGGTTATCTCTGCAAAAAAGAGTTGTCTTGCTATTAACCCCGATATAAAAATTAAAACTTTCGCTCATGCTTTAAATGATCAAGAGTTATTAAAGCAAGTGAGTCAACATGATCTGGTATTGGATTGTTCTGATAATTTTGCCACCCGATTTCAGGTGAATCAAGCTTGCTTCACTCAGAAAACACCACTAATTTCTGGCGCGGTGATACGCTTAGAGGGGCAAATCAGTAGCTTTGATTTTCGCCAAGATGATAATGCTTGTTATCGCTGTCTTTATACTGAAGAAGGAGAGCTAGAGACTAGCTGTAGTCACAATGGTGTCTTATCTCCTGTTGTTGGCATTATTGGCAGTATGCAAGCTGCCGAAGCTTTAAAAGCAGTTGTTGGCTTGCCTTTATTGCACAATAAACTTCAGCTCTTAGATGCTAAATATATGGAATGGCGAACACTGAAATTAAGTAAAGATCCTGATTGCCCTGTCTGTGGGTGATTATTTTATATATATTCTACCGAACTATTACTATAATGGCGGTCTATTATACTTCGCATCAAGTCCGATACTCATTTCTTCAGAGAACCTTCAATGAAAAAGCTACTGACTCTACTCTTACTTATCGCTCCTCTTTCTGCCTTTGCTGATAATTGCAACAAGCCCTCAAATGATTTTGATGGTCTTTATTGTTTAAACAAGGTTTATATTGAATCAGATAAAGACCTCAACAGTGCCTATAAAGCATTAAAAAAACGCCTCAACAGATCAGCAAAAACTAAACTAAGAAGTGGGCAAAGAGCATGGATTAGAAATAGAAATTCAAGCTGTAGCCGTCGTGATGGGGCTCATTTCTTTGTTAATTTACGTTGTGCTACGAATAAAACGATTAAGCGTACTAACTTTTTGAATGATCGCATAAGAGAATGTAAAGCGACGGGTTGCCAATCCAAAAAACTATAATCTTTAGCTTATACAACAGCATAGTAGAGACACTAATATGAAAAATCTATTCACTATTATGTTGTTCTGTTTGTCATTATATTCCAGTAATATAATGGCAGACTATCATAGTGTTATTGCTATTGATATGGGTCATACCCGCAACAATTATGGCTCAAAGAGTGCTAGAGGTCGTGGTGAATTTCACTTCAATCAAGTCATTGCCAAGAAACTTTACGCTCAGCTTCAACAATATGGCTATAAAAATACCTTTATCATTAACCCTAAAGGTAACAATATCAAGCTAAGAGCTAGAACAAAAGTAGCGCAGCGCCGAAAAGCAGACCTATTTATTTCTATTCACCATGACTCGATGCAACTTCGATTCTTAAAAAAGTGGAAGTACAAAGGTAAACAGCTCTTACATAGTGAACGATTTAAAGGTTTTTCACTCTTTATTTCTCAAAAAAATCAATACAAGAAACAGAATTTACGCTTAGCTCATGCTCTTGCTAAGAACATGTTAAAGAATAAGTTTACTCCCACTTTGCACCATGCAATGCCGATTAAAGGGGAGAATCGCAAGCTTATTGATAAGCGTAAAGGTATCTATGCCTTTCCTCAACTTGCAGTACTTCGTACAGCAAAAAGCCCTGCTATTTTGGTAGAATGTGGTGTTATTGTTAACAAAGATGAAGAGTTATTATTAAGAAATAATCAATACCAAAATAAAATAAGTAAGGCTTTAGCTGATGGTATTGTGGCTTACTTGAAAAGATAAAAATACTCTAGCATCTACAGAGGTCTGTCTTGTACCCGTCATTTTCGTTGCTCTGTGATTCGCATTATAGAAAGCTCTAAAATTTTGTGATCATTGCTTTTTTTTAGAAGAATGGCGTACCATCAAGTTCCTACTAAAATCTAATGAGGGTCGCTGACTAGCACTGTTCACCTTAAATGATAGCGAAAATGGCTGTCTGATTGAGATGGTGCTTAACTCACCCCTGAGCACTTCCGCTATTACTTATTTTATACGAAATGAAGCTTGGATTCGTTACGTCTCTATGAAGAGGTATATCGGTGTGAAATTGCCCATTATCTATTGGGGATCAGTATGAAATTTATCCACATTGGGAGTCTAAAGGTCTGACGGCTCGTTAGCTTGAGTAAATTATCATCATTAAGTTCTATTATACTGGAATTTATTATAAAGTTGCATTAATCTCAGAGTATAGTTAAGTTATATTTATTGGTTTTTTCAATTCAAGTTTAAATAAAGTGGTTATTGTCTATGAAGATATTAAGCTATTTTCCATTGTTTGCTTTTGTGCTAATGGGCTACCTCATTCTGGTGTTTTCTGGTTTTTTTCCTGATAATATTTCGGTTATTGTTATGGGGGATTCGAATCTTCTTACCTTGCCTTCAGGAATTATTTGGCGACCAACATGGGGGGATTTGTTCCTAATGCTTGGAATCATCGTTTTATTTGTTGAGTTGTTTAAATCAACACGAACGAGTACAGTATCAATTATTGACCATATCCTATCAACTTTTGTATTATTGGCTTACCTGATTATATGGCTGACTTCTGAATGGGCTGGAAATTCAGTTTTTTTGATTTTAACTATGATGACCTTCCTTGATGTTTTGGCAGGTTTCACTATTACTATTTCAGCTGCAAAAAGAGATATTGGCTTAGGTAGTTAGGTTCATTCGATAGGATAAAGCATTAAGCACATTAAAAGCCCTCTGAGAAGGGATAATAAGTTTTACAGGTATTCATCGATTAATTACCTGATATACATCATTATCCATATTTAAATCATTGATTTAAATAAAGTAAGAGAAAATGCTATGAAGCAAGCAATTCGAGTTATATTAATATCAGGCTTGAGCCTACTAATGGCTTATTCAGTGGCTGAAGAGAGTCAGCCCAAAGAGGGTAAGCCTGTAGAGGGCTCGAATATTGTTCCATGGGTTGTACCACAAGGTGCAATGGATATGGGGTATTTCTTACCTCCTTCAGCTCCAATGTTAGGTTATCCTATGCCTTATATGTTTGATGCTGATGCTCCTGCTATGCCTAGTGGTGCTCCTATGCAAATGCCATTTTATCAAGGTTCTCCTTTTCCTCCCTATATGATGAGACCTCCAGTCATGGGTGGTAATGGGAATCTTCCACCACCACCCATGCCAGGGGCTGAGTTCCAGCACCCAATGATGATGTTGCCACCAGGAGTATTGCCTCCTGAGATGGGTTCAATACCAACGATGCCTATTATGATGGTGCCTATTATGGCTCCACCAGAGATGAGAGCACCTCCTGTCCAAAAAGCACCGATAGTGACATTAAAGTCTATGATGCCAGACCCACCACCGATGCCTGCAAAAGTGATGATGCCAGCACCACCGATGCCTATTGCCCCCGTTATTGACTATTCAGCAAAGCAAAATGCCGCCATAAAAGCATTAAAAGAACAGCAAATTTTATTGATGGCAGAGCTTAAAGATGTCAAATCTGATGGTGATAGCGATGGTGTTGTGAACTTAACCGATAAATGCCCAGAAACACCTGAAGGTACTTTTGTTGATTATCAAGGTTGTAAAGCAGATAAAGATAAAGATGGTGTGACGGATAATATTGACCGTTGTGCTGAATCACCTACAGGTTCTAAAGTTAATGAAGAAGGTTGCCCTGTCGATACTGATAAAGATGGCGTAGCTGATGAGACTGACAAGTGTCCTGAGTCGCCTGAAGGCTCTCAAGTTAATGAAGAAGGTTGTCCCGTTGATACTGATAAAGATGGCGTGATTGATGAGACTGACAAGTGCCTTGAGTCACCTGAAGGCTCTAAAGTTAATGAAGAAGGTTGCCCCGTTGATGCTGATAAAGATGGTGTAGCTGATGAGGCTGACAAGTGCCTTGAGTCACCTGAAGGCTCTAAAGTTAATGAAGAAGGTTGTCCCGTTGATACTGATAAAGATGGCGTGATTGATGAGACTGACAAGTGCCCTGAG
>JAGLEV010000080.1 GCA_023144895.1 Thiotrichaceae bacterium | reverse complement strand
ACCCGAAGGTTCTAAGGTCAATGAAGAAGGTTGCCCTGTCGATACTGATAACGATGGTGTGGCAGATGAAGTTGATCAATGTCCAGACTCAATGGCAGGAATGCCTATTGATGCTAAGGGTTGTGCTGTAGATTCCGACAAGGATGGCGTACCTGACTTATTGGATAGTTGTTTAGGTACAGCAGAAGGTTTAAGTGTTGATGGTAAAGGTTGCCAGCTTGATGGCGATAAAGATGGAGTCGTCGATACAATCGATCAATGTTTGCAATCACCTGAAGGCTCGAAGGTTAATTCTAAGGGTTGTCCTGTTGATGCGGATGGTGATGGAGTGCCTGATGACAAAGATCAATGTGAATACTCTATTGCTGGAACACCTGTTGATGAAAAAGGCTGTGCTATTGATACCGATAAAGATGGCGTATCGGATTTAAATGATAAATGTTTAGGTACTACTGAAGGGCTTGCTGTTAATCCACAAGGTTGTGAGCTAGATGATGATAAAGATGGTATTACTAACAGTAATGACCAGTGCCCTAAGACGGCAGAAGGCTCAAAGGTTAATGCTAAAGGTTGCGAGCTAGATGGTGATAAAGATGGTGTTATGGATAGTAGTGACCAATGCCCTGATTCACCCGTTGGTTCAAAAGTTAATGCTAAAGGTTGTCCTCTAGATAATGATCAGGATGGTGTTGCCAATGGTGAAGATAAGTGTCCAGCGACACCCGCAGGAGCTAAAGTAGGACCTGCGGGTTGTGAGTTAGATGGTGACAATGATGGTGTTGTTGATTCCAAAGATCAATGCTTACAAACCGCTTCAGGCATTAAAGTTGATGCTGCTACAGGTTGTGAGCCTGATGCTGACGGTGATGGTGTTGCCGATGCTAAGGACTTATGTGCTGGTACTGCAACGGGGAAAAAGGTCAATATTGTGGGTTGTTCTAGTGATGAGAAAATTACGCTAAGTGGTGTGAATTTCCATAGTGGATCAGACCAATTGACCGATACATCCTTACCGATCTTAAATACTGCGGTGCGTACATTAAAGCGTCATCCTAATGTTAAAATTCGTATTCTGGGTCATACTGATAGTCGAGGAAAAGATAGCTCGAATAGAATATTATCATCGAAGCGAGCCGCTGCGGTGAAAAGATACCTCGTGAGGAAGGGGATCAAATCAGCCAACCTAACAGCAATAGGGTATGGTGAATCCAAGCCGATTGCGAGCAATACTACCAATGCAGGTCGAGCAAAAAATCGTCGTGTGGAGCTTGAGATTACTGAATAAACTCTAGAAAAGAGTAGGCAGGCTTTAGTCTATCAAGAAAAAATGTCATAGTAAGTGATTGACGGCTAAAGTTCGTCCTATAGAGAGCGAGTCAGTGAAAAAATACAAAACAAAGAAACGTTTTGGGCAACACTTTTTGCATGATAATCATGTGATTAGTCAGATTGTCAGTGCGATTCGCCCTAAAAAACAGGATACCATGATTGAAATTGGTCCTGGTTTGGGTGCATTAACGTTTCCATTACTAAAGCATTTAGATCATATTCAATTAATTGAAATAGATCGTGATATTATTCAGCGTTTAACCGAGCTTGCTGATAATCGCTTAACGATTCATGCTGTTGATGCTTTAAAGCTAGATCTTTCGACACTTGTGGATGCCCATTCTTTGCGTATTGTGGGCAATCTACCTTATAATATTTCCACCCCTTTAATTTTTCATTTACTGGAATCAGGTGCTGATATTGCCGACATGCACTTTATGTTACAAAAAGAAGTGGTTGATCGTATGGTGGCAGCTCCCAATAGCAAGACTTATGGGCGCTTGTCAGTGATGGTGCAATACCAGTGTCGTGTCGATGCTTTGTTTAATGTACCTCGTGGGGCTTTTAGTCCGCCTCCCAAGGTTGAATCCGCAGTGGTTAGATTGCAGCCTTGGCAAGAAAATTCTCCTTATACCAAAACAAATTTATCTTGTCTTGCTAACATTGTTAATCAAGCCTTTATGAAGCGGCGTAAAACACTACGCAATGCAATAAAAGAACTCCTCAGTCAAGAGCAAATAGAACAGGCGGGTATTGATCCCAAGCTACGCCCTGAAAACCTCAGTGTTGAGGATTTTGTGCAACTCAGTTTAGTACTACACCAGCAATGACACCCATACCTTTAAGCCTGTATATTCACTTTCCTTGGTGTGTGCAGAAATGCCCTTATTGTGATTTTAACTCACATAAGCAACCTGATATTATTCCCGAAGATCGTTATATTCAGGCATTATTACGTGATTTGGAGCAGGTGCTTCCGAGTATTTGGGGGCGGCGATTACATACTGTTTTTATTGGTGGTGGCACGCCGAGCTTATTATCAGCAGAAGGTCTTAATCAATTAATCAAAGGCTTGCAACAGCGCCTACCGATGCGCCCTAGTATGGAATTTACTTTAGAAGCCAATCCTGGAACGTTTGAACAAGATAAGTTTAGTGGATTTTATCAAGCAGGAGTGAATCGCTTATCGATTGGTATTCAAAGCTTTGCTGACCAACAATTGCAAAAGCTAAAACGAGTACATTCTGCTGATGAAGCATTGAAAGCCATCGCTATTGCGAAGAAAGCAGGTTTTAGTAACTTTAACCTTGATCTTATGTTTGGCTTGTCAGGGCAGAGTATTGAAGAAGCCTTAGGCGATTTACAGCAAGCGATTGATTGTCAGCCACCCCACTTGTCATGGTATCAGCTGACTATCGAACCCAATACATTGTTTTATAACCAGCCACCATCGTTACCTAATCATGATTTATTGGCTGATATGCATGAACAGGGCAGCGCTTTATTAGCAAAGCATGGCTATCAGCAGTACGAAGTCTCTGCCTTTGCACAGCCTAAACAGACGAGTCAACATAATAAAAATTACTGGCAATTTGGTGATTATATTGGCATTGGAGCGGGTGCGCACGGTAAGATTACCCAGCAACAAACGATTAGCCGCACAATGCGAGTTAAGCATCCTGAGCAATACATGCAGGCTTGCTTAAGTGGTCAGCCTGATAAAGCGATTGCAACGCAGACAGAGTTAGCTAAAGACACTTTACCCTTTGAATTTATGTTGAATGCTTTGCGTTTGAAAGAAGGTTTTCAGCCTTCTTTATATACAGAGCGTACTTTTTTGTCGCTATCCAGCCTAGAGCAAGGTCTAGAGAAAGCAGATGAGAAACAGTTAATTATCCATAATAATGAAAACATTAGCTTAAGCTCTCATGGTTGGAACTTTCTAGATGAAGCGGTAGAGTGCTTTTTATAGAATAGCCTTAGGGTAAGAGCCTAAAATTCTCAATAAAGCCGCATGTTCTTCTAGCTCACCTAATGCCTTGTTGACTTCAGGATCATGACGGTGCCCATTAATATCAAGGAAGAAGACATAATCCCAATTAGCACTTTGTGAGGGTCTCGATTCAATTCTACTCATATCAAGCCCATGATCTGCCAGTGGCTTGAGTAAGCGAAATAAAGAGCCTGGCTCATTTTTAGTCGAGATCATTAATGACGTTTTATCATCGCCACTACTAGGGAAACTATCGTTGCCAATAATTAAGAAACGTGTCGTATTATTCGCAAGGTCTTCAATATTCTTTTGTAATACTTGTAGATTATAAATTTTTGCTGCACTAATGCCAGCGATAGCCGCTGATTGTGCATCTTTACTGGCAAGTCTAGCGGCTTCTGCATTACTAGCAACAGGAATGAGGCTCGCATTGGGTAAATTATGTTGTAGCCATTTTTTACATTGAGCTAGGGATTGTTGATGAGAATAAATGCGTTCACATTGTTGCCAATCCGTATTTAATGATAGCAAGTTCTGATGAATCGGCAGGTGTACTTCAGCACAGATTTGTAAATCTGAATGAATAAACATATCTAAAGTATGTGTGACCACGCCACCCGTAGAATTTTCTATAGGAATAACACCAAAGTGCGCTCGCCCTGTGCTAACTTCTTGAAAAACATGTTCAATAGACTCTTGGGGCAGGGTATCTATCCAGCGTCCAAAGTGTTTATTGACAGCACTTTGTGTAAAAGTACCTTCAGGGCCAAGGTAGGCGATTTGTAAGCATTCTTCTAGTGCTAAACAAGAAGAAATAATATCACGATAGATTTTAGTGATTTGTTTTGGCTTTAGTGGACCCGTATTTTCTTCTACCATGCGACGTAAGATTTGAGCCTCACGTTCAGGGCGATAGAAACAGACCGTTTCACCTTCTTTACTGGATGCTTTTTTTGCTATGGCAACAGCTTCTGCACATTGAGCACGCTCATTAAGTAAGCCTAGAATTTCTGAGTCTAGGGCATCAATGCGATGCCGTAAGGTGAGTAAATTGTCCGCCATAAATTTCTATCTTCTTAGTTATTAAGCTCAGTAGCACCTAGTGTTTCTAAACCATCTTCCGCAGCTTCTCTTAACTCTGAATCATTATGATTAACAAAGCCTTGTAGTATAGGGATTACCCTTTCACTCGCTGTTAAACTAAGATAATATAAGGCATCGACAGCAACTCTACTGTCTTTATGATGCGCAAACTCCCCCAGTTGTGGAATTAAGTTTAGTAAACTATCACTGCCCGCAAATTCTTCCATTATCACCCCGATACCGATACGAGTACTTAAAACGGTACCTTCATCACCTAATAATTGCATGATAGCTGAGATAGCTTCAGGGTGTTGTTGCAAATGAGTGATTACTTTATCGACTTTACCGTTAGAAAGCAATTGATCAAAATCAGAAGCCAATGAGCTGGCTTCTTCTGTCCAAGTAATGCGTTGGCGGATAGCAGCAAGAGACTGAGAACCTGTGAGTATAAAGTCCCCAATCCGAAGCCAAGGAACAGAGCGAATACCCCCTAGTTTAGCGGCTTTTTCTGGCTCAATGCTAAGATTGACTACCTCAAGACTGGATAATTCTCCTGATTTTATCAGTTCAGAAACATGTTCTAACATAGTGGCGCAATGAGGACATTGTGTGCTCACCAGAAGAGTTGCAGAGTATGAGGTAGTTTGAGTCATTTTCGTTGTATTCTTGAAAGTTGATTATCAGAAAAGTGCAATACGAGGTCTTTACGTTCGACTTGTTTGCCTGCTTTGTTTAAATAAAAGACATAGTCCCAGCGATTATTTTGAAAGCTATCAGCTAAAAGAGGTGTGCCTAATAAGGCTTTCACCTGATCTTTACTCATGCCTTGTTTTAATTCTGCTATGGCTTGTTCTGAGATCGTATTACCTTGCTGGATATCTAGTTTATAGATAGCACAACTTGAAAGTAGTAATAGTAGCGTCATCAGTAGTAGTGTTTTTTTCATTGTAACCCCATTATTATAGAATGAAGAATTAGCTTTTTCCTGAAAGAGTGAGATAAGGAATTATAAGTTATCTTATTGTAAAACGATCTTATTTTCTTGTTCATGTTTCAGGCCCAGATGAATGATAAAACACTTGAGTTATATAAACTAGAGTTATCCTAGCGCCTCCAGCAAATGGATGGGTAGGCTACTAGATAATAGAGGTGAATTACTTGCTGAAAGGGAGTTTAATAAGCTTGAAAGCTTCGGAATGAGGTTTAAACTTCTCAATGCTAATCCATTGTGAGAAGTGATTAAAACCTCATTCCTTGGGGATAAGGTGAGCTGACCTATAAGCCGGGTTCTGTAATAGGCAATCATTCATCTGGAGAATACGTCACCGTACCTCTCAAGCAATCTACCCGAATACAACGCGGACCGCGCCAATGTATTCCTATTTGATCTTGCTCCGGATGGGGTTTACCTTGCCACTCGTGTTACCACTCGCGCGGTGCGCTCTTACCGCACCATTTCACCCTTACCGAATAAACAGTAAACTGCTTATCAGGCGGTATTTTTCTGCTGCACTAGCCGTCGGCTTACGCCGCCCAGACGTTATCTGGCATCCTGTCCTGTGGAGCCCGGACTTTCCTCCGTATTGTAAACAATACCGCGATTGCCCAGTCAGCTCGCAGGGGAATATAACAAACTCGACGTTGATCGGCTAGATTTAAATTATATATTCCGTATACTGCATTACTCTTACTTAACTAATCTAGAACCTAAAAAAAATGGTTAAATTATTAAAAACTTGGGTTCAGCGTCATTTCTCTGACCCTCAGGTTATCATCCTTGCTTTTTTACTTATTCTTGGAGCAGGAGTTATCTTCTTTCTAGGTAATGTGATGGTGCCCATTTTTACGGCATTGATTATTGCTTATATTTTAGATGGTAGTGTGAGTGCCCTACATCAACGCTGGGGTATGAATCGAATGTTAGCTGTGCTGCTCACTTTTAGTGCTTTTATTATTTTATTAATGAGTACCTTATTTATTTTACTCCCTTTAGTTGTCGGTCAAACGAGTCAATTTATCCTACATGTTCCAAAAATGATAGAAAATGGACAGATTTTACTCATGCAACTACCCAACAAATATCCGACCTTGATAACGGAAGAAACAGTGAGTACAGTAATGAGCGTATTTGCTTCTCAAGTCGCTGATTTTTCTCAAAAAATACCATCATTTTCAATGGAGTATGCGACTCACTTCTTTACCTTTTTAGTTTATTTGATCATGGTGCCGTTATTAGTCTTTTTCTTCCTCTTTGATAAGAAAAAAATGCTCAAGTGGCTCACCCGATTTTTGCCTCAGGAACGTGCTTTAGTTTCTTCTGTATGGCAAGAAGTCAATATAAAAAGTGCGGGCTATATTCGGGGCAAATTTACTGAAATTATGATTGTTTGCTTTGTTAGCTTGATAACATTCCTAGTCTTAGGTTTAGATTATGCGATGTTATTAGCCTTGATGGTGGGAGTGTCTGTTCTTGTTCCTTATGTTGGTGCTGCCGTTGTTGCTGTTCCTGTGGGATTAGTGGCTTATTTTCAATGGGGAATGGCACCAAGTTTCTTTAGTGTTGTTGTTGCCTATGGGGTTATTCAGTTTCTTGATGGCAACATACTCGTGCCCTTTTTATTCTCTGAAATGGTCAATCTACATCCTGCTGCCATTATTGCAGCAGTATTGATTTTTGGTGGGCTATGGGGATTATGGGGTGTATTCTTTGCTATCCCTTTAGCCACATTGATTCATGCTGTGATCAATTCTTGGCCTCGGCAAGAGCAAGTTAGCAAAAGTTAGCGAAGGAGTCGTACTTGACTTCTATAGCGCTGAGCAATTTGTGCAT
The DNA here is from genome assembly GCA_023144895.1 of Thiotrichaceae bacterium. GTDB lineage: Bacteria > Pseudomonadota > Gammaproteobacteria > Thiotrichales > Thiotrichaceae > HyVt-477. Next base: position 8,335 of record JAGLEV010000080.1, on the reverse strand, counting down.
AAGGTTTTGAACGTTTCACTTTTTCAAACGCTTTCTGCCAACGAGAAATCTCTTTATCAGAGGTATCTTTTGAAAAGGCAATATAAAAGTCCGTAGACAGTACTTTTACCTTAGTGCGAACTAACTCTGAGGGATCTAAACCATTTGATTTCATTAGTGGTACAACGCTGGATTTCTCTAGTGCAATAATGTCAGCATGACCATTAATGACCATCTTTATGCCTTGTAGGGGAGAGGTTTGTGGGTGAAGATTCTTAAAGTTAGCCTTTTTAAGCTTGTATTGCGCCGCAAAGCTACGAGGAACAATAACAAGCTTAGATCGTTGCCTTGCATCCTCTAGATTATTGATGACCAGTTTGGAATTTCGATGTTGATATAAATAGGTATCCGTTGAAAATAGTGGTCCTACCCATTTAAATAGAGGTATTCGTTCAGGAGTCCTTGAGGTCGTGAATAAAATGCGATTCTTCTGTGTTTTTGCTTCATTATATGCTCTTGCCCAAGGGTAGATAAGAATCTTTTCTGGATGTCCCACTTCACGAAGCACTTCCCTTACAATTTCAACAGCAACACCTGTGAGACGGTGTTTATTGTCATAATATTGAAAAGGGGGGAGTTCTTTGGACAGAATAACAAAATCTTGTCCCTTTGCCATTGATAGAGAAGGGCTAGCGAACAAAAGAGTAATGAGCAATGCCTTAATGAGTGAATTATAACGATGGCTACCATTAATATTATCGATCATTATAGTGAAGTATCCTTTCTTTAAGAATTTATTATACAAAGAGATTCTCTAGGTTAATGTGGTATTGTTTAGTTAACAATGGGTGTGGTTAACTCGTCATTTAATTATTAGAAGGTGACACAGTATTATCGTGTCTATTGTGAATCTTTACAATATCTTAACACAGGAGGCGGATAAATTGGCTTAAATGCTACCTTTTATCATAGGGTAGCCAGCGGTTCTTAGATTATACTATTGATTCTATGACGAATAGTGGTGCCAAGTAAATTGACAAATAAAATAATAAAAGAGATTTTTTAGGAGGTTTACTACAATGTTTTGTATGGCTACTGTACAAGTCTGCCTAATTTTTGTATAGTCTATAGAAGGACTTAGCGTTTTATTTCAATGTTAACCAAAGCAATACTCCACCAATGAGAATAGCCATAGTCCAACCAATCCACTCTATGTATTGGCGAACTTTGTGTTCCATTTTTTCACCAAGAAAATAAACTAGACTGGCAATAAGGAAGAACTGCCCAGCACGACCAATAATAGAGCCAACGACAAAGGGTAGAAATGCCATCGACATTGCGCCCGCCGTAATGGTGAAAACTTTATAGGGAATGGGTGAGAAGCCTGCCATTAATACCACCCAGACACCGTAATCACCAAACCAGTTTTGAGCAATAGCAATTTTATCGGCATAATGTGAGGTATAGGGTTCGATTAACTCCCAAGCACCTAAACCAATAAAATAGCCAACGATACCGCCAAGTACAGAGAATATCAGTGTGAGTGTTGCTAGTCGCCATGAATTTTTGGGATTAGCGAAGCACATAGGGAGCAACATAATGGCAACAGGAATAGGAAAGATAAAGGATTCAGTAAAACTAACGGTTGCTAAGTATTTTGTTGCATGTCGGTGACCTGACCAGCGAATAACCGTGTCGTAGAGTGTGCCAAAAAGTGTCATGAGTTGCTTTCTTTGAAGCTGTTATAAATGAATAACAGGGAAAAAATAAAACTAGCACTCAGAATAATAGCTGGGCCAGTGGGTGTGTCGAAGAAAAAGGATGAGGTCATACCCGCACAAACAGCGAATATACCAATAACCATTGAGACAAAAACCATCCGAATAGGAGAGCAAACCAGATAGCGTGCTGCGGCTGCTGGAATAATCAATAAAGATGAAATAAGCAGAGCACCAATCACTTTAATACCGATAGCAATAGTCACCGCAATCAGTATCGTAAAAATACTACTCACTAGTGTCACGTTGACCCCTTCAACTCGCGCAAGGTTCTCATTAACGGTTAGTGACAACAAGGGCTTCCAGATAAAACGTAGTGCGATGAGTATGATAACGGTTGTGATGCATAAGGTCATAATATCCTGATTTGAGCTGGCGAGAATGTCACCAAATAACCAAGCTTCTAAGTTGATCTGTACGCCTTTGGTGAGTGAAATAATTACCAAGCTGAGCGATAAAGCACTATGTGCCAAAATACCGAGAAGAGTATCATTACTGACTCGTTGCTTGGCTTGCAGTACGATCATTAATAAAGCAATTCCGATAGCGACGGCTAATACGCTCAAGTGTGTCGTAATGCCTAGGGTGATTCCCAGTGATACCCCCAATAATGAAGCATGGGAAACGGTGTCACCAAAATAAGCCATCCTCCGCCAAACCACAAAAACACCCAGAGCACCACACAATATAGCCACTAAAATACCCGCAAAGAGTGCCCGTAATATAAAATCATCCATGGTGTTGCCCCCCTGTCCCACACGCTTTGCCTTGCTGGATTAAAGGGCAAATATCACCATCTAAATTATGTTGATGATCATGGTTATGAGTGTAGACACTAATGCTCTCTGACTCTATTGTGCTAAATAGTTTACGGTATTCAGGGTGTTGGTTAATGTCTTCAGGTGATCCTGAGCAGCAAATATGTTGGTTTAGACAAAGCACTTGGTCACTTTTTGCCATCACTAAATGTAAATCATGCGATACCATTAGCACACCAAATTGATGTTGCTTTACTAATTTTTCCAGTAATTGATACAGTTGAGCTTGACCGTTGACATCAACGCCTTGTGCTGGCTCATCCAATACTAATAACTGAGGCTGACGGATTAAGGCACGGGCTAATAATACCCGTTGAAACTCACCACCTGATAATGCTTGTATTGGCTTTTCTAATAAATGTGAAGCGACAACATCAGCAGTTACTTGGGATAATCGTTCGTGAGAGCTATCTTTAGCCAGTAGGATAAAGTCAGCCACAGTGAGTGGCAAATGAGGATCAATAGCGACTTGCTGTGGTATGTAGCCAATACATAAATGAGGCGATCGAAAAATAGTGCCTTCTTGCGCTTTCTGTAAACCTAAAAATACATTTAATAAACTGGTTTTTCCTGCCCCATTAGGTCCAATAATAGTGACAATTTGCCCTGATTTAATCGTTAGGCTAACATTGTCTAGGATTTTTTTTCCAGCAATAGATAAGCTTATATTCTCTAGTGATGTTAATATATTACTCATGGATGGTTTGATAATTAAGGGTAAAAATCGTGAGAAAAATTAATTTAGCAAAACTGTGCATTGTACTCTTTTTTAACAGCCTTTTCTTGCTAATTTCCCCATTACATGCCCGTGCTGATGAACCGATCGTCTTATCTAGTATTCAGCCGATATATTTGATTGTAAAAGAACTTCTAGGTGATATTGGAAAAGCGGAACTATTAATTCCTGCCAATACTGATTTGCATCATTATCAATTGCGCCCCTCTGCGTTAAGAAAAATTGTTCAGGCAGATCTTATTATTCATCTTTCGCCACAAGCTGAGCCTTTTCTTGAAGCGTTATTGCAAGATAAAGCCGTGTTAAGTCTTGCTGCTAATCAGCGCCTAAAGTGGCTCACCTCACGCCATGATCATAGTCAGCATCATGATGAACACGATACTGATAAGCACGATGCTGACGAAGCGGGTGAGGAGTTTGTTATTAATGACCCTCATCTCTGGCTTAACCCTAAAAATGCAGAAGAAATTGTACTCAGAGTGGCACAGTGGTTGACAAAAAATTATCCACAATTAGAGGCTGGAATTAAGATAAATAGCCAGCAGCTTGTTAATAAAATACAGGTGATTGATGCACAGAATAAAGACGTGATGCGTAGTTTAAAACATCGTCGCTATATGGTATTGCATGATGCTAGTCAATATTTTCAGGTTTATTATGGTTTAGAGGAGCCTTACATATTAAGCCTACAAGAGGCAATTCGACCTGGAATAAAAAGCTATCGACAAGCACGGCAAAAAATCAAAGAGAATGATATTGCTTGTATTCTCAGCAGTCAAAGCAATCCCAATACGGCATTGCCAGTAATTACTAGTGATTTAGCGGTAAAATATGTGTCGATTAACTTTAGTGGGATGGGGATGACAAGTTATACCCAATTCTTCCAGCAATTTAGCCAGAAAATGATTGATTGTCTGACTCCATCGCTATAGCTTAGCCAATCTCAATACCTAATTGCTTCTCAATATTAAGCAAATGTCCTTCTTCACTTTCAGCGACTAAAGAAATTACCTCTCCACCTTGACCTGCTCGACCTGTACGCCCACAGCGATGAGTAAAGTCATTCGCAATTCGTGGCAATTCATAATTAATAACACAGGGTAGCTCAGTAATATCTAAGCCTCTAGCAACAATATCGGTGGCAATCAATAAGCGTAATTTTCCTGATTGGAAATCAGTGAGGCTAGTGAGGCGTTCTTTTTGGGCTTTATTGGCGTGTAAAACTCCCGCTTCAATTCCAGCATCCCCCAACTTTGCTTTCACACGATCACAGGTTTTTTTGGCATTACAAAAAATGAGTACCTGCTTCCAGTCACTTTTATTAAGTAATTTAACTAAGGCATCGACTTTGCGTGTTTTACTCACAGAAAGAGTGGTTTGTTTGATATGTTTTGAGTCTTCTTCACTATAAAGATTAATAATTGTCGGCTGATCTAGCCAGTGGCGAACAATGGGACGAATCACATCAGGAAACGTTGCAGTGAATAATAAATTCTGCCGTGAGTTAGGAAGATAGTTAACTATTTGATCTAATGATTCTTTGAAATGACTATCCATGAGACGATCCGCCTCATCCACCACCAAGGTTTCTAGCTTATTAAAGCGTAAGGCTTCTTGCTTCGCTAGCTCTAAAACACGCTGTGGTGTTCCTACCAAAATATCAACACCATGAGCCATAGCACGGCCTTGTGACTCAAGTTTTACGCCACCATAAACACTTAAACAACGTATACCAGGCCAAATATTCTCAGTTAAGGCATTCACCATTTCACGCACTTGTACCACTAGCTCTCGGGTCGGTACTAAGATAAAAGCACGAACATAACGACCTTTGGCATGATTAACATTCTCAGCTTTATTGGTAATAATTCTTTGGCAAAGTGGAGCAACATAAGCCAATGTTTTGCCTGAACCTGTTTTTGCTCCAGCCAGCAAATCGCCACCTTCTAAAATAACAGGAATGGCTTCCTTTTGGATGGGGGTAGGGAGAGTAAATTCTAGCTTAGCCACTGCCTTTTGTAAGGTAGGAGAAAGACCAAGTGTTGCAAAAGCGGGGTTGGTGATTTTATTCATGGATCAGTTCTTTGTGGGCATAAGGTGTTTCCAGTATATATTATTTCCCTGAGAGTCCTGTACAAATTAGCGCGTTCGTCTGATTTTAGTGATAGCGTTGACATTCATAAGCATTGCTAAACACTATAATCCCAATAGCCACTGGCTGGCTTTTTAGAATCGATTGATTGTTATGATCGTCGTTCTTTTACGATAAAATGATTGATAAAGCCATGCTCCATCAGTTGAATTTTATTAAACTTTTCTATCATTTAATGCGTTCTTGTGACATGTTTTGCTCATTTTTTAGTGGTAAGTAAGGATTCAGCATTGTTTGAAAAGTTAAAAACTATCAGCTCCTACAATCCGATTGAATTCATAGCATTTTATGCTTCTAGATAATGCAAACTCTGATCTATTATGTTTTAGTAAGATGATCTGCATCATTTTATGTGTTTTTAATGGGGTTTAAAGCTTAGAGGGTGTTGGTTATTAGTTGATAAATCAAGTATTAACATAACTATCAACAGGCTTGGCAGTTATCCAATAATCTACGTCTTTTAAATAATCTGATCTTTAGAGGGACTTACGGGTTTAACAATGCTTGATAAATAAGCTATAATCCGAGTTTATAAGCTTTGAAATAGAATCATAGGTAGTGGGGCAGGGCTGTGAATTCAGACTATATGAAAGCAATCAATATGCTATAAGGTATTGAATAACATATAATTTATGTTACTTTTCTCTTCCATGCTATTGTTTTTCATTCACTACCAACTATTTAAACCACTGCTTATTAGGGGTCTAAAACAAAGAGTTAGGTCGCACTTTTACGATGCACTGCACTGTTTACGCTGTAAAAAACTAAAACTAAAACTAAAATCAAACGATCAAGTGCTGGGGCTAGCACAATCAGTAGATAAAAATAAATTCAGCTATCGATAGTAAGAACATAATAATAATTATTATTTTAATTTCTATTACCATCGGAATTAACTATAGCGACTGATTTTATTCCTGATGATTTATTGACTATGGCACATATGGAATAACCTCCCTAAGTTAGCATGGGGTGCTGGGTAATGGGGGTGTATCAAAAAGAAAAATTGAGTATATAAAAAAAATGAAAAAATTCTGGATTGTATTGAGCGTTCTATTTTTCTTTTCTTCAAACCTTATGGCAGAGGCTTTATCGCTTGAAGATATTGAAGAAATGCATAAGTTGAAGGTAATGGTTCAATATGCGAATGAGCGCAAAGCACATATTGTTGCAGCCAATGTCACACCGAGTCAGTTGCTAGAGGCAGAGTTATTGGATATGTCGAATATCTCTATGCACAATATGCCCAGTTGGGTAAAGAATTTTAAGCAACTGAAAAAGCTAGACCTATCAAATAATAGCCTAGGTATGAATGATATGCTAGAGACGCTAACAAGCTTCTCAAAGCTAGAAGTTTTGAATTTGTCGAGTAACCCCTTGTTTCAAGAAGGCAATACGAGTTTGATGAGTGTATGGAAATCTTTGCCAGAGATGAGAGAACTCTACTTGAGAAATACGGGGGGTGAAGAAAGAAATTATGGTTCTTTACAAGCTTTAACCCACTTACAACAACTTGATTTAAGCCAGAATAATCTTAGTAACAATATTGATCTATTAGACCTAAAGCCTTTGGCATCTTTAGAGATATTGAATTTATCCAATAATAATATTAGGCATTCACCTTTAGCCTATTTGCCGACAGTATCACTCAGTCATTTAAATTTAAGCAATAATAAACTCACTCATATTTCTTATGTTAAATTTCCTCGCTTAGAAGTCTGGAATCTCCTAGGTAATGGTGCAGTCCGTCTTGCTGATACTTATGAAGACCCATTCACTATGAAGCGTTTGAAAACAGTACAATACGATACAGATTTTGATTATGAGAATTTATCTAACCTACCACAAGGTTTAAAAAGAAAACTACATCAAGCCACTTGTGCTAATGGAGAGAGGGATATTATTGCCTATAATGACTGTAATAATGACTTTCTTGAACCTAAAATGGTTGTTATTCCAAGAGGTGTTTTTAAAATGGGCTGTGCTAGTGGCAAAGATTGTGATAGTAATGAAAAACCTGTTCATGAAGTGAATTTAGCCAGTTTTTATCTGGCAAGAACGGAAGTTACTTTTGATCAATGGGATGCTTGTGTTAGAGCGAAAGGCTGTAGTCATAAGCCTGATGATAGAGGTTGGGGACGGGGGAAGCGTCCTGTGATCTATGTGAGCTGGAATGATACTCAAGAATATATCCAATGGATTAATAAAGAAACGGGTAAGCACTATCGCCTCCCGACCGAAGCGGAATGGGAGTATGCCGCAAGACTCGGGACAAAAACAAAATATTGGTGGGGTAATCAAGACCCTTCTTGTAGTAAGCAGGATGAAAATGGCGCTAGCTTTAATGGAGGGAAAAATAGTGACTGTTACTTTTCCCATAATAATAAATTTAGAGGGACAGAAATAGTGGCGAGTTATGCCGCTAATTCGTGGGGCTTATATGATATGTATGGTAATGTTTTGGAATGGGTGCAAGATAATTATCATGCCTATACAGTAGGGTCTAAGGATGGTTCGGCATGGGAGTCAGGCGATACTTACCGTGTATTACGTGGTGGCTCGTGGTTTCATGCATCTCGCTATCTGCGTTCAGCGAGCCGTCTTAGATCAGCACCTGATAACCGAGTGAGCAATCATGGCTTTCGTCTTGCTTGGTCAAAGAAGCTTTGATGGTAAGTTTTATGATAGGAAGAATATCATCTATTTTTCTCTATATGAGCTTCCTAAGCTATTCCTTCCTATTGCTATCCATACAAGCTTAAATAGATTATATGATAAAAAAGAGTTAAAAACGGGTGAAAGGCATCGGAAAAGTACTTGCCTATACCTTGATTAGTGAGCTACCTGAACTAGGGCAACTCAACCGAAAAAA
>JAGLEV010000008.1 GCA_023144895.1 Thiotrichaceae bacterium | reverse complement strand
GTTACGAATCCCCATGAGGGATTATAAAATTATACGATAATATGTAAGACTGGCAGGTTACAAATACATAAAACCAATAAAGGAACCGAAACAATGAGAAAAGTTATAGGGATATTAACTTTACTTTTTATCAATAGCTATGTGAGCGCGAATAATCTCTTAGGATTAGATTTGAATGCTATTAATCAGCAAACGAGTCGTAATATAGCGTGTAAACTATCAGGGAAGGTCATCAAGGTCGTTGATGGTGATAGCATTGTCATTCTTGATTCTAACAATAAACAACATAAAATTAGGCTTGCTGGTATTGATGCACCTGAGTATAGGCAACCTTTTGCTAAAGCCGCTAAGAAATATCTCTCAAGACTCATTGATAGAAAAGCGGTTTGTATTGATTGGTACAAGCAAGATATATACAAGCGAAAAATAGGGAAAGTTATTTTAAAGGGTGCCGATATTAACTTTAAAATGGTGAATAAAGGTTTAGCGTGGCACTACAAGTATTATCAAAAAGATCAAACAAAACTTGATCAAAAAACCTATACAGAGGCTGAAAAAAATGCACAGTCAGCAACGGTGGGTCTGTGGAGTGAGCCAGATCCGATTCCACCTTGGCGCTGGAGGCAGGGTAAGAGAAAAAAGAAAATATCTAGGGCTGATAAATCTAAAATGATACAAGTAAAACGTAGGGCAAAAGCACCTGTATCAGGCTTTAGTTGTGGTTCTAAATATTTTTGTAAACACATGATGTCATGTGCAGAGGCAAGATTTTATCTAACACAGTGTGGCTTAGTGCGGCTCGATAGAGACAGAGATGGTATTCCTTGTGAGTCGATATGTGGTCAATAAGCCTTATTGAGACTAAAATTTGTAGTGAAGGAATAAAAGAACTTGGTTTTTCAGGCTATATTTAACCTGTATAATTAAAATGATTGAGCCATTCTTTGTCATTGGAAAGTAGACGAGAAAAAAGCCAATAGAACCGAATTAGTATGGAAAGATGAATTTAAAGGGATGCCTCTTACTAAAGTCACTAAAGAGCAATTTGAAAAAATGGCTAAGATGAAATTTAAAGGTCCTTTAGTGGGATTAAAACAAGAGAATGGCTTTATAATATTAAAAGGTTCTAAAGAGCTTTCAATTGGAAGATTTAAGAATAAGACAGGATATTTTGCAATAACAGCTATAGGTTTTATGGAGTTAACTAAAAAATAGATTATTATTGAGCCACCTACAGACTCCTAGGCAGTAGTAGGAATATAAAATGGGAGTGGGTAAGTTTTTTAGTAAAGTTACTCATTCACTTTAAAATAAATAAGTTGGGTGGTAATAATACTTTTATTATTGTTATCTGATACCATCACATAGCGATTTTTTCCTACTCTAGCAAGCCCTTCATAGTTATTAACCCCCCAGCCTTCTTGGCTATTAAATGAAGCGAGAACTTCACTTTTACACTGTCGTTTTTTATCACATTGATCAAGATAAAGTTTACTCAAGCTAATAACAAAGGGTTTAGTCAACCCAGCAAAAGCACGTTCTAGAATCAATAGGTTTTTATCATCCATCACCTCTATGGCAGTAATGGCATTATTTTCATGATGTTGAGCTGTAAAGTGCCATTTTTTACCATCTAAAGCATAAATGGTTTGTTGATTATTCGGCTTTTGATGTAAAGGGTATTCTGCCGCAGTGAGTAGTCCATATTTGGGATGCCATGTGAGTGCCTCAAACATTTTATTGCTACCTTTGTAATGTTTCCTTTTATTCAGTTCTTTGGTGAGCTTTTGGTTGCTAGAGAGATAGGCTTTTGTATTGATCTTTGCAATACGAGGATAGCGTTCAAAGGAGATGTATAATTGCCCTTTATCATCGTGTGTTAGACCTTCTGAGTCATAACTTTTATGTTGCTTTTTTTCCGTTATTTTAAAAGCATTAAGGTATTTTAGCTCTCTTATTTTTTTATCAAAATAAGCATCAAAAATATAAAAATTTCCTTTGTCACCAACCATATAGAGCTTATTCGTTTTTTGAATATAGCTCAAATCAGAAATTTCAGAAAAAGAGACTTTATTCATTTTAGGATAATAAAGTACACGCTCATCTAAGATGGTGATTTTTTTTTGTTCTGGAGTATTTTGAGGGCTGAGTATCATGCTACTCTGGAGTGAACAACCCGTCAGTATTAGGTAAAATGGAATAAAAAATAATAGTTTTTTCATGGGCTTGGTTTTATACTTTTATTTTGTTAAATCATAGAGAAAAAAGCGTTAAGCTTGCTAAGCAGATTGATATAATCGGCATTAACACTTCCAAACAATTGCCATTTCAGCAATTTCAATATCAGTGCGACGTAGCTTAATAGCAAAATCTTCCAGTGTCATATTATCAATATCATAGGTCTCAGCGAGTTGGTCAATTTTGTCATTTAACTCATCTTCAAGTGTTTCAATATCAATAGTAATCGCTTCGATTCGCTCTTGTGCACGTCCTACATCGCCTCGTTCTTTTAATATACGGCTTCCTGATCTTACAGCGGTGCTAATTGATGAACGACCAAAAAGTGCGCCGAGAATAGAAACTCCAGTACGTAGCATTGATCCCGTTGTATCAGACTTTTCTTTGGCTACCCGTTGTTCAGCACGAGCGAGTCGATCTAATAAGACTTTTTCTTTTCTTGTATAACGTTCTTGTAGGGCTTCAATGGCTAATTCTTTTTTATCATTTAATAGGTCATTGAGACGTACTTTAAAATCAGCCAAACTTTCATAAGGTCTAGATTCTAATTTAGGTTTAGTACAACGAAATAATTTTAAGCGATGATTATGATAGAGCCAATTTTGCAGATCTTTTTTAGTCTTAGATAGCTGTTTATCATGACTAATCATACTCGGTGATGTTGCATATTGTGCAGCACTGGGAGCTTGGCAAGGAAGGTCTGAGAAGCATTCACCATTATCCATATTATCCAGTGTATTATTTTCTGCATCTTTCCAGCTAAGATGATTATCAAGAGGGTGTATGCCGATAGTTAAACAGTGGTGTTCTTGCTCATCAATACCCCGAGTTTGATTAAAGAAATGTAGATTGTAGCGTGCCATAAGGTGAGGGTGGTATTGGTGTTGTTCAGTGAGGTCTAGTTCATAATATTGTGGTGTTGAATTATCTAGCCCTGTATAGCTTTTAAACTCACTATCAATCGTTGTTGTTATGCTGGTATTACTTTCTTTCTGCTCTTTGGTATCGCTCATTAATTGTGATATTTCAGCACATTTTAATGGACCTTTGAGATAGCTCATTACCCAGCGTGTTGAGAATAAGCGAATATCATCAAGATGGGCGCTTTTTAAGAAAAAGGTACGTTTTTTAAGGTTAGCTAATAGGTTTTTGATTTCTTTTTTACTATAGCTAGAATCTACTTTGCCACCTAAGCCATCAATCACCCGATCAATATCTTGGGTTGTTTGTAAGCGACCAATAAACCAAGTACCAATATTAGATAAGCCTTTGTAGTCAAGGTCAACAGGGTTTTGGGTGCTAAGGATAATACCCACACCAAAGGCTCGTGCTTGTTTGAGCAGGAGTAGCATTGGCTCTTTACTGGGTGGATTCTTCGTTGGTGGAAAGAATCCATAAATTTCATCCATATATAAGATAGTTTTCAAGGCAGAAGTACCACTTTGACGACGCATCCAAGCAATGTATTTATTGAGTAAAACAGTGACAAAGAACATGCGTTCATCATCCCCGAGATGGGCAATGGAGAAAATGGCAATTTTAGCTTTGCCTTGCTCATCATAAAGGAGCTTTTGTATATCGAGTGAGTCACCTTCTAGCCAAGCCGAAAAGGTGGGTGAGGCAAGTATACTATTGAATTTAGTTGATAATTTAAAACGTTCTGCTTGTGGGTAAAAGGCATTGAGTGGTAATACACCGATTTTATCAAAGTTGGGGCTAATAATCTGACCAATTAAGGTTTCAATAGATAGGGGTTGCCCTGATCGCCATGCTCGATGAATAATTTGAGCTATGAGAATATATTCTTTTGATTCCAGTGGATCGGCTTCTACACTGATCAGTGCTAATAGGCTACTGACAGTGGTTTTTAGGTATGAGGAGAAACTATCAGTATCGTCAAGAATTTGTTGTGGCGGGCTTTCTAGAGAGCCTAGAATATTAAGGCTAACACCAGAGCTACTGCCAGGAGTGTAGATTGTCTTTTTAACGCTAGCAAACTTGGCGACACGCTCACTATCTTGGTGATGATCTTCAATACCCGACTTCCACATTGCTGCAATTTTCGTGGCATATTCGCTAACATTTTGTTCTTTAGACTGGGCTTCGTCTTTAACCCAAGGCTCGAAGTTTTTCCCTAAGAATGTTGAGTCTGTAAGGCAGAGGTTGCCCATATCGCCTTTGGGGTCAATCACTATGGCAGGGATGTTGTCAATGGCAGCTTCTTCAATTAAACCAATGCCTAAGCCTGTTTTACCACTGCCTGTCATGCCGATAATTGCAGCATGGGTGGTGAAGTTTTTGTTTTTTAGTAAAGTAAGAGCATCGCTAGGTGCTAAAGTAGATTTATCGACATCTTTACCAATATAAAATAAACCTAATTTTTCATAAATTTCGACCATACTAAACTCCTTTTAAACATACTTTTTATTATTTTTTGAGAACGAATAAAACAGACCATTGGGTATTATCAGACTGAAGCCTGATCGACACCGCTGATTTAAGAGGCTGTTATTTTGCGTAATATTTTACGTGCAGGTGTTTCAAATAATTTGAAAGAAAGGATTGCAACGATAATGAGTAAAGTGAGGTACAAATAAAAGTGCATGGTTTCACTGAGTTCAATTCTTGTCGCAATGACTCGTTGGTAAATACCATACAGTGGGCGCTGAAGAATATAAAGTGAAAAGCTTGCCTCTCCCAATAATACTAGCCATTTATGGCTCATTAACCGGCTAAAGGCACTACGGTCGAGTGCGAGGAAAATAATAAAAAGTAGAAATAAGGGGGCTATTTGACCATTAGTCAAAGCAATATTAAAACCAATAAAGCTCGATAGCTCTTGCTGGAAAGCAATGAGGAGAATGATTAGGCTTGAGGTAACCATCAGACCGATACCGCTATATGATTTTAAGCTTTGAATTAATGGGTGTTGCTGCTTAAATAGTACGCCGACAATAATGCCAAGAATAAAGGCATTAAGGTGCATCATAGGGTTATAGTAAATAAATTGGTGTACGGTGTTGTGAGGCGCATATGCAGGGCTATTGAGTAATTGTGTATGCAGTATTTGTGTTGCTAGCCAGAATATGACGGCAAAGAGAGCAAGCTTCTTTAGCCCTGTGCGATAGATAATAAGTAATAATAAGGGGAAGCTGAGATAGAAAAAAGCTTCAACGGATAATGACCAACCTGGAGAGTTGAGTGATAGTGCATATTCTGGCACCCATGACTGTAATAGGCTGGCATTAAGGACTAATGCAGGAATAAAGTTCGGCTCATGAATTTTGCCAACAGCAATTAATAAGAAGGCAAGTGCATACACAGGATAAATGCGTGCGAAGCGTGCAAGCCAATATTTTTTTGCACTAAAACTTGCTTGCTGTTCTGGCTTAAAGTAGGCAAATGCCATAATAAAGCCAGAAAGCAGGTAGAAGTAGTTAACCGCAATGGGTCCCGCTTTTAATACTGGCTCTAAAATTGCAATATTTAGAGGGAAGACTTGATTGCCATAGTGGAAAAAAACCACTGTAAGGGCGGCAATAAAGCGAGTAAAAGTAATTTGATCAAGCTGCAAAAGAGTTGTCCGTCCGTAGTTCAAGTACTTATTTGCTATTACGCTGAGGCTCTAGTTAGAAAGCGTTTTTATCATTGAAGCCTCGGAATATCGTAAAGATAATAATTTTGATATCTAGCCAAAGCGTCCATTCTCTCATGTATTCTAGATCAAAATCTACCCGTTTTCTCATCTTATAAAGATTGTCAGTCTCACCACGCCAACCATTAATCTGCGCCCAGCCTGTGATGCCTGGCTTAACAAGGTGACGTAACATATAACCTGGGATTAGTTCACGATATTCTTCATTGTGAACGACCGCATGAGGGCGAGGGCCAACAATCGACATGGTTCCCATGAGAACATTAATAAACTGTGGTAATTCATCTAATGAGGTTTTGCGTAAAAATTTGCCAACTTTTGTGATCCGTACATCATTACGTGTTGCTTGAGTCACTGTTCCGTCATTCTCACAGACACCCATACTACGGAATTTCCAAACTTTAATTCTTTCACCTTTGAGACCATAGCGATCTTGCTTAAAGAGAATATCGCCTTTTGATGTGAGCTTAACAGCAATGGCAATTACTAACATAATAGGTGATATTAATAACAGAATAGCAGAGCCAATTATCACGTCTTCTAAGCGCTTAATAAAGGCATTTTTAGCAGTCAGTGGCGAGTCATAAATTGCAAGTACAGGAGTCTTTACAATCTCAAGATACTTGCTTTTTAGAAGGTTAGAAGTAAAGTAATCAGGGAGCATTCTAATCGGTGTTGCAGTATTTGCTAGGCGCTCTATGATATGAGTAATACGTTTTTTTGATTCAATAGGAAGTGCTAGATAGATTTGATCCCATTTGCCTGTTCGTGCATCTTGCACTAGGTCATTGTAGTTACCAATAACAGGGTAATGTTTTCTTATTTTGGCATAGAGAGGGCTTTTATCATCGGCATAAAATCCTGCAATTTGATAACCAAGATCTGGATTTGATTCTAGCTCTCGGGCAAAACGTAGACCATTTTCGGTCATACCTGCAATGACAACCATCTGATTATTAACACCCAGAATCTTTAAATAAGAAAATATTCGTCTGAGTGAATAGCGAGCAATAACGAGTAGCGTGGGTGTCAGTAATAACCATGAGATTAAGGCAACACGAGAGAAATGTGCTGATGTTTTTGTTATGAAGGCAATAAAGATTAAAAGAAGATAGGTTGCGAGCCAAAGAGAAACAATGTGCAGTACTTCCTCACCAAAGGGACGTGCTGTCCATGAGGTATAAACATCCGTGAATCGTGAGATTAAACTGAAAAAAATAATACTCGCTAAACCTGCAATGAGGTAGCCTTCTGGATAATAAAATCCAGTATAGAGATAAGTTAGGAATAGTGTACACAGAATGACTAGGCTATCTATGCCTCTATATATCAGTTCTGAACTAATTTGTTTGTCTTGCACTGTATCGCTCCAGTAAAATTTTGGGGACATCCATGTAGCTATAAAAATTCAAGTTATCTCGTTTCGCTTAGTACAAGCTTAGTAAAACCATGTTAGAAATATACAACAATTTGAGCTTTAGGTAAATATTGTTGTGTAAAACATACGCATAATTTTTAATCAGCTTCTCTAACTTAATGTTATACAAGTGAATCATCTTGAACTTAAATCTTTTTCCCAAATGTAATTATCTATCGTGTTCAGTTGATTCTTTGCTCGTATTCTTATAAACAACACAATGATTATATAAACAATTGTTGGTATAAATTGCTTGCTGAATAACTTTTCCGACAAAGAGCCTTGATAATTAGCTTCTTTGGGTTTATTGCATAACTTTAATTTGTCGAGTTGCATGTTGCCAAGTCGTGCGCGGCTTTTAATCTTTATCAATGAGTAAAGGTCTTTAGGCGCTTGAATATGAATGGTCGTTCCTGCAATATTCTGTCTTTCTGCACTCTCAAAACAGCAGCGAACAAAACCATCATCATTAATAATATCAGGGAAGTGGTCAAAGCGATCACGTCCCTCTTTGTTCATAATAAAACTACAGGTTCCAATAACACCATCACTAATATAGGGAAGCTTGAGCCAAATTTTATAATACTGTTTCACCATCCAAGAGGATTTATCCGTATTAATTATAGGTGTTGGGGCTGCTAATAATGTTGAATTATTTTCAAAGTGATCCGTAATTTTGGCAATATCACTATCACCGATCTGAGTGTCTGCATCAAGGTAAAAAATAGGGTAGTCACCAATATATTTCTCTGCTTCATTGAGAGCATTCGTTTTTGATGGCTTATTAATATCAAGACAGACTACATCAGGATAATTTTCACGAACAATGTCAGCGGTATTGTCTGTACAGCCATTACAGGCGACGATAATCGTATCGGCTTTATCTTGACCTAATACACTATCAATACAGTGTCTGATGACTGTTGCTTCATTATGAGCAGGAATAATAATCGTTGCCATTAGTTGTTCCATCCTTTAATCCATGAAGAATGGGCTTGGATAACCTTTTTCCATTCTTGTGCTTGTGGTTTCTTATTCGTTTTTATTAAAGCTATCAAATGATAGCTAACCAATTGATTGATAACATATAAGCTTAATAATGCTTTATGTAAAGGGATTTTCCATGAAGGGGAGTGTCGATTAACTAGCTCGACCTTACCCTTGAGTAACTTAATCATTTTTCCAGAAAAGCTGACTTCACTAGCACCACCGTGGTGAATAATTTGAGCTTGAGGCGTGACCAAAGGACGATAACCTAGTTTGGCTGCCTTTAAGCAATAGTCTGACTCTTCGCCATACATGAAAAACGTCTCATCCAAGCCACCGAGTTGATCCCACAAATTACGTGTCGTTAGGAAAAAACAGCCTTGTAACATATCGACTTCTTTTTGAGTATCACGAGGCCAACAACCATAGTTAGCCTGATTAAAGAAACAGCTTTTTTTGAATGCTTTGCTCAAACCTAATGCACTAAATAATAGTGTACGGGTGCTGGGTTTAGCCCAAGCATTATGTGTATTGATACTCATGTCGTTGTTCAGTGTGATACCACCCCAAATCCCTTGCTTGGGATGCTTTGAGGCAAATTGATAGAGCTTATCGATAGCGCCATCTAATACCACTGTATCTGGATTGATTAATAATACGTTCTCAGAGTTTGACTGTCTTGCCCCTAAATTAACACCACCTGAAAACCCTGTATTTCTGGGATTACGAATAAGATGGCAATCAGGAAAGGTTTTAGCAATACGATCAGCAGAGCCGTCATGTGAGTTATTATCAACCACAATTAAATTAAATTGTGTGAATACTGTTTCTTTATAGATTGATTCAATCGCTCTAATCGTTAAATCTACCGTGTTATATGAAACCATCACGATATCTAGCTGTTGGGCTGTTAAGTTCACTTTAGTTCTCTGTGCTCTTTGTGTCGTCAATCATTCCATAAGCAATGGTATGAATATTCGATCTTATTATTTTTGCTGGATTGCCTCCAACGGCACTGTTAGAGGGAATATCTTTAGTAACAACACTTCCCGCTCCAACAATCACTTCATCTCCAATGGTAACATTGGGTAGTATGATTGCCCCTGCGCCAATGAAGCAGTTTTTACCAATAACCGTTTTTGCATCATGTCGTCGGGTAGAAAAATCATGGGATAAAATAATTGCATCGAAGGCGACATAGGTTTTTGAACCAATGAATAAGCCTTGTGGATTGGTTTTATCAAGTCGTGCTTTAAACGATATACGAACATCATCTGCAATATTCATTCCGTAAACGGTACGAAAGTATCGATTCCTTAATGTTAATAGTCCATTTCTGACATTAACGAGAAGCATAAATACTTTTTGATTAATAAAACGAGCTCTCATACTTTATTCCTGTAATTCGATAGTAGTAGTAATAGGGTAATGATCTGAGTTTGCATGATCTTTTAAACGTTGGTAATACAGGACATTAATATTTTTGCTAAGTAAAAAAAAATCAATTTTTACAAAGGGTAGTGGTGTTGCGATAAAACTTTTTGATGATGGATAGGTAAAGCTTATAGGCCAAAATGCTTGTTGATAAGCCGCATTAAAGTTATGTTTTAGCCGACGTATTATATCGTTATGTGGGGTAGAATTAAAGTCACCACAGATAATTTTATAACGACTATCATCATTATCTATATCCTTTTGTAACCTATCAAAAAAATAGCTCTGCCATTCTTTTTTATGCAGCGCTTTAGGTGAATGAATATTCCAAATAGTCACTGTTTTACTATTAATAACTGTGCTTGCTTTCAAAAAAGGCATTGTTTTATGAGGAACAATCGGCTGTTTTGAGAGGATCATTAAGCTTTTCTTCTTAGAATAAACATGATAATAATTGGGTAGTTTTTTCGTAATAAGTTGCTTTAGTTTTTCATAACGTACAAAGGGTATTTCTTGTAAGCAAACGAGCTGTGAAGGATTATTTTCTAAGAGCTGACTTACTTGCTCATAATCCTTATTACGTGAGTTAATACTAAATGACAGTAGTTTAAAATGTTGTTTAGTATTTAGTGCTTGTTGTTTTGATACATCACTTGCTATCGGTATAAAAGGGCTTAAAAAATTGATTGCAACAAAGGTTAATGCTGGAATTAGCCAAAGTGCTTTACTGGGTTTATTAAAAATAAAATAAAGAAATGAGCCTAAAACAAAAATAAAGAAGAAAGTATAACCAAAGTGTAAATACCGAATAACAATAAATTTATCATCAAGTAGCCACTCTAGGATAACCGCTAGATAGATAATAATTAAAAGTTTATTGGTATTTAAAAGCATGAGGGGACAGTCTTATTTTAATTTGTTATGAATATAGTATAGTCGTTACTGATACAGGCTAGGTTCAGTTTTTTCAATTAGTGTGATTAATAAATAGTACAGTGAGTATAAGTAGGTTTTAATACTATGATATCATTATCAGTGATTATTTAATCATACTACGTCATGAATACTGCTCACATCACCATGTTTTGGGTCAAGTCGTTGCGTATTAACAGTATCAGAAAAGACATATTTTCCCCATAATATAGGCACATTAGTATAAAAGCGATTAATACTAGATAAGTTGTATTTGAAAAGACTTTAAAGTTTTGTGATCTTTGCTTTTTTTGAGAAGCACGGCATAGCATCAACCTTTAGCTAAAATTTAATAGAATTGCTGATTATTTATCAGTACAGATAGAATCTAATGGGGAACGGCTCATTATTGATAGGTTTTGCACTATTTGCACAATGAATATCACCTGTATTGCATTGCCCACAATCGGTTAACTGTTTATTTTAAGTTATTATTATCAGATTTTTGATTCAATAGATCTTCTAAAATAGCCACAGATCCTTCAACAAAATGCGGGCACTTATCCCTAAAAACATTAGCCTCTCTAGCCTCTTGATAACCTTGTGCGTCACTAATATCATGACCTAATAATGACTTACATTCCAAGCTACCAAATGTTTCTTCAAATTGTTGAGAGAATTTTTGTACCGCATGAATTGTGGCTTGTTTACTCACAGTGTCATGTGTTTTTCCAGAGCTATGTGCCAAGCCAATGACTAAGATACTGCCTGTTACCGTGCCACACGTTTTTGCCATACGCCCCATGCCTCCCGCTAAGCCAGTGGTGAGCTTCATCGCCATTTCTTTCTCTAAATTATATTGCTCAGCATAGGTTGTGAGGATGGCTTGACCACAAGAATGCCCATCACAAAATGCAGCACAGGCATTAGTCACTTTCTTCTTTGAATTACTTTTATTTGTCATTATTTTTCCTCAAAACAAAGTACTTTAAGTCCCTTGTTTTGTGCATCAATATAAGCTTCGGGAGCAGGGAGGTCATTAATTAAAGTATATTGTGGTGCATGTTCTGCCATATTATCAAGAATAAATGACTTGCTTAAATCGGGCGCATTAAGACAAAGCATAAGCTGAGCATGGGGAGCCATAAATTGATTGAGACGACGCATAATTTTAGCATAATCCCGTTCAATATTAACGCTGCCTGATTGAAAAGTTGGAGGATCACAAATCAATAAATCGTAAGCGCCTCGTTTTTTTATACGCCCAAAGGATTTAAAAATATTTACTTTTTCATAACGAACCGTTGCACTGGATTGCTGGTTGAGTTGGTGGTTTTTACGACCAACGGATAAAGCAGCACTACTCATATCAATATTTACGACGGATTGCGCACCTCCTGCCACTGCGGCGACTGAAAAGCCACAGGTATAGGCAAAGAGATTAAGTACACGCTTTTCTTTACTATGCTCCTGCACCCATTGACGACCATTTTTCATATCAAGAAATAAGCCTGTATTACGTGACTTTCCTAGCTGTAAGTGAAAATCTAGCGTATTTTCGTGGACAATAGCAGTACTCACTTCCTCACCATGTAGACATTGAAAGGGGCCGTTCTTTTTATCTCGTTGTTGGAGGAGGATGCTATGACAGTTAGGAAACTGTTCCAGTAGAGCATCTTTTAGAGAATGAATAAAATCAGGTGACTCTGTTGCGAATAGAGTAATGAGTAATATTCCACTAAGCCAGTCAACGGTAACATGTTCTAAGCCAGTATAAGCATGACCACGACCATGAAATAAGCGTTGCGCTTGGTGAAGATTACTGGGGAAATGTAGGTGCTGTATGAGTGTATTGTGCATGGCACTTATCATACATTTTTGTGTGGTGCTGGCTAGCTTATATTGGATAATACCGTTGAAAGAGACAAGGTAATGCGCTTATTTTTACAAAAGATCTATTGAGATAGGCATTGAGTGGGTATTCTAAAATTACCATCCCTAAGACGCGGGATAGTAACTAAAGAACTAATCAAATCCTATTTAAGCTCACCTGGCTGAGCTGCCTGCTTAGGTGTACCACCAACATAAATCTCTTTATCAACTGCCAGTGTCTCAAGATTTAAACGGAAGAATGTTCCACTATCGGTAGCAAAGTTATAAAAATATTTTTTATCAGGGCTCACTCGACCTGTATGTGCCTGCAAAGCAGTATTAAAGTCAGGTGAGTCTCTAGCAACAGGTATATCCTTAATCTTTTCATGTGTTGTCATATTAATAGCGGTCATAAAGGTATCATTATGATTCACAATCAAGGCAAGATTCTTTTCAGGAACAAACACAACATGTCCCGCTCCTTTTCCTGCATTAAGGGTTTTCACAGTGGTCATTGAATCTCTATCAATAATATTTAGCTTGCCATCTGCTGTTGGTACATAAACATGTTGACCATTGGGATGGAGACCAGGGTGATGGGTACCTGCAGAAATTGGAGCTAATCGACCGAGTTGTATTTGATCACCGACAACACCAACTTCCAATAAGCCACCATTATTTGATCGACTACTATTGATACCTTCCATTGAGGCATAAATAAGATGGCTTTGTGGATTAGGGTCGTTGCTATGCTTATGTGTGAAAGTATGAATAGAGCTTGAAGTGATCACACTATCTGTTTTAGTGACCTGCCATTGACTGTTTGCATCTTTATCAACACGATAAAGAGATAATTCTTTTGTCTGGCGATCAGGGAGTAAGAATTGATTGTCTGAAATCCAAACGGCATGACCCGAAGCCCATTGACTATCATAGTTATCAAAGGTTCCCTTAGTGACTTCATTACGACCACCAGAAGCAACTAATTGGTCTGTTTTAATATCAATTAATGCAAACATCGGCTTATCAGAGCCAGAAATCAACTCTAATCCTAATTTCTTGTTTTTAGCACCTGTTCGTGGATTAAAGGGTAGGTTGATCTTTTTCCCAGGCAGAAATTGACCATTGTCTTGGCGGTCGAGTCGTTGAATAAAGTGACTACCTCGTGGCATGATGTATGCCTTGTCATCGGTTACATGATCTGCACTATAGACTTTTTGACCATTAATAGGGAATGTATCAACATTTTCAAATGTTGATAGCTTCATAATAACCATGCGATTAAGGGCAGGATCACCATAGAGCATAAAGTCTTTACGGTCAGAGAAGAAAGGATTGTTAATAATCTCTTGGGGGCTGAAAGATTGACCTGCTATTCCAGTAAAATTAAGCTGCTCTACACCACTTAAAATAGAGCTTGTATTATTAGCAAGGTCTTTGATTGTTAATTGCCCGTGATTCAATGAGTATTGGTAATCCGTTGGTTTGCCATTGATAATGGCAGTATCTGTTCCTGCACCACCAATAATAATATTACTTCCTTCACCTACATGAAGCCGATCATTGCCTGAGCCACCCGATAAAACATCATTGCCTTTCCCACCATGGAGAACATCGTTACCTGCTCCACCATAAAGTTGGTCATTACCATCACGTCCAAAGAGATGATCGTTACGACGAGTTCCTTTTAAAGTATCATCACCATGACTACCTACTATATTATTCGGTTGTTGCTGTTGTCGAATAAGTTGTTGTATTAGTAATTTAATAATCTGCTGAATGAATAAGAAGAGTAAAGGGTTAATAGTAGACTGAGAACGTGGTCGTGAATGGGGGTGGTGACGTTGATGATGTTTTGATATCTGTCGACGGTTATGATTAATATGTATCATCCGAGTTTACCTCTATTTATTCCATTAATTATGTGTGTGAATAATTAAAGCAAATTGAATGATTTAACTCTACTCAGTGCCTCTTAACAGGAGGCTAAATCTTTATAAGCGGTGGCTTAACGACCTAATCCCATAGCATGACGAATAATTTGGTTTTTTATTGGGCTGAATGAATTGAGTAGTTTAAGCCCATAATTACGTCCTTGACTAACGAGCGGTAGGGAGTGACTAAAAAGCATATTTAAGCCTTCCATTGCTTTTTGGGTGAGGTGGTTATCACCTTTGCGAGCGCGCTCATACTCACGTAATTGGGAGTAGCCACCTAAAGCCTTGCTGGATTGTTGGATGGTTTTAGCTAATTCAACCGCATCTTTAATACCCAGATTAACACCTTGACCTGCTAAGGGATGAATCGTATGTGCTGCATCACCAATCAGTGCAACATGGTGATTGATATACTGCTCAGCATGTCGACCCATCAGTGGAAAGGCTGCACGCTGGCTAAGTATCTTCATTTGACCTAATTTATGATCAAAAGCAGTGCTTAGTTCTTCATTAAACTGAGCCTCATCCATTGCTAATAGGTAATCTGCTTTATCCGCAGGCAAAGTCCACACGATAGAGCTTTGTTTGGGTGAAGCTAAGGGTAATACTGCCAGTGGTCCTGTTGGCATAAAGCGTTGCCATGCTGTTGATTGATGTCCCTGTTCTGTTTCTATCGTAGCAACCAGACCTTTTTGAGCATAATCATTTTCACTGTGATTAATATTGACTAAACGACGAACTAAGGAGTGCGCTCCATCAGCACCAATAACCAGCTTACATTGATACGATTGTTGGTCAGTGTCGATGGTTGCAGTCTCTTCTTTAATCGTAATGTTGTTGAGTTGAATAGGACAAATTAAGTCAATATTGCTATATTGTTCGATAGCTTCAATTAGTGCGAGTTGAATCACTTGATTTTCAATAATATGCCCTAAGTTTGGCTCACCCATTTTAGCCGCATCAAATTCAATTTCACCATCACCTGTGCCATCCCAAACAAACATACGTTCATAGGGGGCAATACGCATGGTTTCCATCATAGACCACGCACCTGCGGACTGTAATGCATTTTGTGAGTGGCGACTGATGGCAGAAACACGCAAATCAGCCAGAGCATTGGGATCAAAAGCAGGCGGTGTTGCACGTTCAAAAACAGCAATACGATAATGACTTTTAGCGAGCAGGCACGCCAGAGTTGCACCGACCATGCCAGCGCCAATAATAATAATGTCATAATCTGTATTAACGGGGTTCATTTTTGATCCTTATAGAGCGCGTGCCTTGAGTACACCTTCGATAGCATTTAGCGCATTGAGTGTACTGCTATCCAAATCAGTATCAATATCAATCAGTGTGTAAGCCATATTGTTTTGTGAATTATTGGTCATGTGACGAATATTGATTGATGACTGACTGAGTAGACTGGATATTTTACCTACCATATCAGGAATATTATTATGAACAATGGATAAACGTACTTTACCCGCACGAGCAAGCTTGGTATCGGGGAGATTAACAGAGTTTTTAATCGTGCCATTCTCGATATAATCAAGGACTTGTTGAGAAACCATAGTCGCACAATTTACTTCAGCTTCGGTTGTTGATGCACCAAGGTGGGGTAGGGCGATCACCCCTTTTTTACCTTTAATGGCATTCGATGGGAAATCGCAAACATAAGCCTGTAGCTTGCCACTCTCAAGTGCTTCAACCACCGCTTTATCATTAACAATGCCATCACGGGCAAAGTTTAAAACAACGGCATCCTTTTTCATTGATTGAATGCTTTCGCTATTGATTAAATCCTTAGTGCTTTCTAATAAGGGGACATGGAAGGTAACAAAATCCGATTGTTGGAGTAACTCATCAACCGTATCAACAGGTTGTACACCCGAGGATAACTTCCAAGCATATTTAATTTGGATACGAGGATCATAGCCGATGACATTCATACCTAAGTCACGTGCAGTATTGGCGATTTCTACTCCAATTGCACCTAAGCCAACAACGCCTAAGGTGCGATTAGGCAATTCATAGCCTGCAAATTTCTTCTTTCCTGCTTCAACTTGTTTGTGTAATTCGTTGTCTTCACCTTCTAGCTGATCAACATAGTCTTTAGCATCGGTTAGATTACGACAAGCCATTAGCATCGCGGCAATCACTAATTCTTTCACTGCATTGGCATTAGCACCAGGTGCATTAAAGACGACAACACCATTGTCACTCATTTTATCAATAGGGATATTATTAACCCCAGCACCTGCACGACCAACAGCCAGTAATGACTTCGGAATCTCCATGTCGTGCATTTTATAGGAGCGTAATAAAATAGCATCAGGCTCACTAGCATCTTCACTAATGGTATAGTTTTCACTAGGGAGAAGGTCGAGACCTTTTTGGGAGATATTATTCAGTATAAGAACTTGGTGAGTCATGGGCTTCCTTTTCATGATGATTTTTAACGGTAGGACAAACCTTAGTCTGTTAAATACTTATTCTTTATTTGACGAGCTAAGGTCTGATTTACAGCTTATTTAGTCTACATTAAGCATTTTGGGTAGCAAATTCTTGCATAAAACTAATTAAGGTGTCGACTCCCGCCTCAGGCATTGCATTATAAATACTGGCACGCATACCACCGACTGAACGATGACCTTTGAGTGTTACTAAGCCACGTTCTGCTGCTCCGCTAAGGAAGTCTGCATCCAAGTTAGCATCTTTTAGTGTGAAAGGAATATTCATCCATGAACGATACTGAAGATCAACAGGACTACTGTAAAAATCAGAAGAATCAATGGCTTCATAAAGTTTATTGGCTTTACGTTCATTAATCTTAGCCATGGCTTCAAGCCCACCCTTATCGAGTAAATACTTGAAAACCAGACCTGCAAGATACCAGCCATAAGTTGGCGGTGTATTATACATTGAGTCATTCTTGACATGGGTCGTATAATCGAACATAGCGGGTGTGCCATCTATTGCGGAGCCAATAAGGTCATCCCGAATAATGACAATCGTTAAACCTGCAGGACCGATGTTTTTCTGCGCGCCTGCATAGATCATGCCAAATTTAGAGACATCAATCGGGCGTGAAAGAATAGTGGAAGACATGTCAGCAATTAAAGGGATATCGCCAGTATCAGGGATGAAATTAAACTCAACACCACCAATCGTTTCATTGGGTGTGTAGTGAACGTATTTTGCATTTTTATTCAGAGTCCAATCAGCAAAGCTAGGCACAGAGGTGAAGTTGTTATCTTCTGAAGAGGCAACAACATTAATATTGCCATATTTTTTTGCTTCAGCAATGGCTTTTTTAGACCATGCACCCGTATTGATGTAGTCAGCACTATCACCTTTGTTATCGAATAAATTCATTGGAATCATTGAAAACTGACTACTTGCACCACCTTGTAGAAATAAGACTTTGTAGTTATCAGGAATTGCCATGAGTGTGCGTAAATCCTGCTCTGCCTTTGCCGCAATCGATAGATACTCTTTACCACGGTGACTCATTTCCATTACCGACATACCACTGCCATTCCAGTCGATCATTTCCTTTTGAGCGTGGTGTAAAACATCACTTGGCAGCATTGCTGGTCCAGCACTAAAGTTATATATTTCAGTCATAGTCAGTTTGTCCTAGCTTGTTATTAGTGGCGAACATCATAGCATTAAGTGTTCTATAATATTAGCGTTTGAGGTCAAAATATTGCGAATGCACCGTTCAATCAAGCCTGATTGTTTCGCATAATACGCAAGGAAAGCATACGGGTATTTTTTTGTTTAAAGTCACTCATACTGGGTATTGATTGACCTGAAAGTACCGAGGTATCTTAAAATTGTACAGTGACTTACGTAAAACATTCGCTATAACAATTGAAACGAAGTTAATTGTAACTATTTTTTTTAAAAATTATAGGTGGTATCAGGGAATGTGTTGGCTAGTCAAAGCTGAATTGCAGGAGCATACAAGCATTCTGTTATTGCTTTAAAATCAGGATGCGACTGTGTAATGATTCCAGAACGTATGAGTAAATCGATATTAACCAGATTACAATTGCTTTTAAATTGCTCTGAGGTATCAATAATCTCAGCAACTTCTTCCAATGGCATGAGAATAAACTCATCCACTTCACCATCAGTATTAACAGGCGTAAAATCTTCCGCTAGCCATAGGTCATAGTTAAATAAAGTCACTATACTGATGCCATTGTTTGAGTGATTACAATAGTGCAAAGTGGTTCGTTGCTGGGCTTGACTGGCAATATCTACAGGAATATCAGCTTCCTCAGCTGATTCTTTGATAACATTGTCCATTAAGCTAATACCAATACCTTGCCCACCAGCAACCATTTGATCAAGCTTTCCTGGCCAAAAAGGTTTATCTTTAGCGCGTACCGCAACCCAGTTATAAATGCCATCAGATTTTTTTACTAAACCATTAATATGAATGCCATAATTTCGTGTACCTAGATAAGATGAAGCGGCGCGCTCTACTGCCATTTTTGGTTCTTCATCGAAGTGATGTGATACTGGATAGCCCTCATTGACCCATGAAGGAATAACGCCTTCTTGGTGTAATTGTTCCATAATGGGCTTAATGGCTTGGGTGCGCTGATCAAAGTCAGTGAGCTTAGGATTAAGCACTAAGTGATTATTTTCAAGTTGAAAAACATTACCCCAGCGCAGTAATTGCTCAGCAAATTGAGGGTGAGTGAGTCCCATAGTCTCACCATCAATCACAAAGTTTAAATATTCACTACGATCAAACTGGTGGCATGACTGTATACGTTCTAAGTAACTCATTGACTAGATTTCTTGGATTGTTTTATAAAAAGTTGACGTTGTTTAGGTGTCATTTTACTCCAGCGTTGGCGTAATTTTTTGCGTTGGACTGAAGGGAGGGAACTAAACCAATGGCGGCGGGCGCGAATACGACGTTTAACTGAGGGGGATTGGCTATTAAACCATTGATAACCATGTTTTGCTTGCTTACGTTGTATGGGACTCATTTTTTTCCAGCGACGGATGCGTTTTTTCATCTGCTGGCGTTGTTTGGGGTTCATGGTTCGCCATTTTTTCCCTGTTTTTCTTAGGTGTTGTCGACGCTGTTTTGAAAGGCTAGCCCACTTTTGCTTATAGGGTGCTAGCATACGTTTTTCTTCTAAAGTGAGTTTGTTCCAAGGAGTAGCAAGGCTAATATAGGGAATAGTTAGTAATAGAAACGCAATGAGTAGTTGCCTTAATAGTCTATCTTTCATTAGATTTTGCCCTTCGTTTCATTGTTATTATTTTGGAGATACTGGTATGAGAAAAGTTTTGTAAGAGTAAGGTGAACGTTGATAAAAAATACAGTTTACTACGATCAATCAATATTTTAAAATTATTTTTTAACACAGTGCTCATCGGTATTTGACTCTTACAAAGGTCTCTCATTAGCTATTAATAATGTATATCATTGTTATTTTCTGATTCTAGCCATTGATAAAATTCTAAATCTTGATAGAAAACAGGTTCGTTATTACTTGCTAATAGATCAATATCTTCGATTGAAGATTGCTGGAAAATTGTTGGATCAGGTGCTGTTAGAGAGAAAGTAATAAGCACTAAGCTGGCTAATGTAGCACCACTGGCATACCAGCGGAAATAACGAGAGTTCTTCTTTTTTATTTTTGAGTTAAAAAGATGTTCTCTAAAGGCATAGAGTTTTTTTTGAGATTTAGGGTCAACATGATGGGTCTGGTGATCCAATCCTTGTTTTACCCAATCTAGTGATTGTGTCGGTTTCATTGAGCTTCCTCCTTGCTCTGGTACTTCATACCCTGTTGCAATTTATGTTGTGCGCGAAAATAATGACTTTTCACACTACCAACAGAGCATCCCATAAGTCTTGCACATTCTTCGTTACTGTAACCTTCCCATGCACGTAATAAAAAACTTTGGCGTTGTCGACCCGTGAGTTTACGGAGTTCTCGTTCAAGATGTGCTGAAAATTCATGTTCATTAAGTTGACTTAATGGTTGCTGTGATTCATCAATAACATGTTTTGATTCGAGTATCTCGTCTTGCTCTTCTTTACTATTAAACAGTGTAAAAAAACGTTGTCTTAAAGTACGTTTACGAAATTGATCATTAATACAGTTTTGTAAAATACGCTGAAACAGCTTTGCCCATTCATTTTCAGGACGATCGGCATAGTGAGTATAATGCTTTAACATTGCATTTTGCACGACATCAAGCGCTGCATCATCGTTATTTAGCGCGATTCGTGCCATAACTAAGGCACGCTTTTCTTGCAATAAGAAAAACTGATTTAGCGTACTATTTACCAAAATTAATCTCGATTAACATAATTTTGAGTACTTAACTTCCGTAGGGCTGTTAGGACTTAAAATTTGTGAATGTGTTGACCAAAGATTGCTGTTCTATTAGTTATAACGCTTCTCAGGTCAAAAAGGTTTACATCTTCGTTGTAACCTCTATTAAAAAGTGAGCTTGCTTATGGGTTAAAAGGCTTGGTCGATAACACCGCCACCAAGACATTGCTTCTCGTTATAAAATACAATGGATTGTCCCGCCGTTATTGCTCTTTGTTTTTTCTCGAATGTCACCGTACATTGTTGTTCTTTAATCGTCACCTGACAGGCTTGGTCAGCTTGTCGATAACGTATTTTTGCCATGCAACTAAATTTTTCAGCAGGTGCTTCTCTTGCGACCCAATCAAGTTGTGATGCGATGAGTTGTTGTTTAAAGAGAAGAGGATGATTATGTCCTTGTGCTGCAATAAGCTTATTATTTTCCAAATCTTTATCGACAACAAACCATGGTTCTTCGGTACTATTTTTAACACCTCCAATACCTAAACCTTGGCGTTGTCCTAGAGTGTAGTACATAAGTCCACTGTGTTTCCCAATAGATTCTCCTTCTGGGGTGGTGATAATACCCGGTTGGGCGGGAAGGAAGCGTTGTAAAAATTCTTTAAATTTACGTTCACCAATAAAACAAATACCCGTACTGTCTTTTTTCTTGGCAGTGGTCAATTGAGCGGTCTCAGCAAGCTTTCTGACCTTGCTTTTTTCTAGCTCACCGACTGGAAATAGGGACTTGCTGAGTTGTTCTTGTCCAAGCGTATAGAGAAAGTAGGTTTGATCTTTATTGGAATCGACACCTTTTAGCATCTGATAGTGATTATTATTTTGGCTAATTCGTGCGTAGTGCCCCGTGGCAATATAGTCTGCACCAAGCTCCATTGCATAGTTTAAAAAGGCACGAAATTTAATTTCTTTATTACAGAGAATATCGGGGTTTGGGGTGCGTCCTGCTTTATATTCAATCAAAAAATGGCGAAAGACACGATCCCAATACTCAGTAGCAAAGTTAATGCTGTGTAAGGGGATATTGAGTTGATCACACACTGATTGTGCATCAGCTAAATCTTCGGCAGCAGAACAATAGTCTTCACTATCATCCTCCTCCCAGTTTTTCATAAATAAGCCTTCAACCCGATAGCCTTGTTCTATGAGTAATAAGGCGGCAACAGAAGAATCTACCCCCCCTGATATGCCCACGATGACGCGTGGGGATGAATGATTTGATTGCATGTACTTACATTACCAAGGTTTATATCACTAATTAGATCAAGTGGATAACGATTTCCTGCAAGGTATTTATCAAGTGACTCCATAACTAAAGAGCTACGCCATGACGTTTTCTCTGCTGATAAAATTTGCTCATAAGTCATCCAGTGAGTAGTGATAATATCAGGATCTAGTGAGTAATTGGCGTGTTTTTGTAGAAGTTTTCCAGTATAGCAATAACGAATAAAATTACGCTGAGGGTCATCAGGGTTAGTTAAGTGAATAACACCGACTAAATGGGTCGGTTCAAAAGAATAGCCTGTTTCTTCCAATGTCTCACGGCGAACCGCTTCAATGAGAGTCTCGTTTGCTTCTAAGTGCCCTGATGGTTGATTGATAACGGTGAGTCCATCAACGACTTCTTCAACAACTAAAAATTTATTATCTCGTTCAATAATTGCAGCGACAACTGTACGTGGTTTCCATCTCATGATGGTTAACTCCTCCCAAATTAGGGCTTTGTGTGGATTTAATGGGGTTATTTTTAGGAGATAGACTCCTAGCTACATCCGTTGTATTTGACCCTAAGGAATGTTATTCCATATAGCTTTTTATATTCACAGATTAATCTAATTATTTTTATCGTAAAAGCATAGCTTATAATGCTAAATTGATGAAATTTTTTATACGAAATGAATTATGGATAATATTAGATTGACTGAGTATAGTCACGGCGCTGGGTGTGGTTGTAAGATATCACCCGCACTATTAGACCGCATGTTGCAAACAAAGTTGCCAAAATTAATCGACCCCTCATTATTAGTCGGTAATGAGAAGCGTGATGATGCTGCTGTCTATGATTTGGGCAATGGAACGGCGGTAATATCGACGACTGACTTTTTTATGCCTATTGTTGATGACCCTTTTACTTTTGGACGTATTGCTGCAACGAATGCAATTAGTGATATTTATGCCATGGGGGGGACACCGATCATGGCGATTGCTATTTTTGGCTGGCCTTTGGATAAACTCCCTGCTGAAGTCGGTCAGCAAGTAATTGAAGGTGGTCGACAGGTTTGCTTGGATGCTGGTATTAGTCTTGCGGGAGGGCATAGTATTGATGCACCAGAGCCTATTTTTGGTTTGGCCGTTACGGGTATTGTGCCCACTCAACAGGTGAAAGAAAATAGCCAAGCTCAAGTCGGCGATCATTTATTCCTAACCAAGCCATTAGGTATAGGGATTTTGACGACAGCACAGAAGAAAAAATTATTACAGCCAGAACATCAACAGATTGCAATTGAAGCGATGTGTCGTTTGAATAATTTGGGTGCATTATTGGCAAAAGTCGATGCGGTTCATGCGATGACTGATGTTACGGGTTTTGGTTTCGGTGGGCATTGTTTAGAAATGTGTCGAGGCAGTGACTTACAGGCAAATATTAATTTTGCTTCCTTGCCATTACTTGATCAGGTTGAGCATTACTTGGCAATGAATTGTTCACCGGGTGGTGCGGGGCGTAATTTTGATAGTTATGGTCAGGATATTAATGAACTGACGGATCATCAGCGTGCCATTGTGTGTGATCCTCAAACCAGTGGTGGTTTATTAGTAAGTGTTGCTGTTGATGGTATTGATGAATTTTTGGCTATTGCTAAAGCAGAGGGTTTCGATTTGCAGAGTATTGGTGAGATTGTTGAGCATAACGAGAATACTCCTTATCTACAAATTATTTAGTCATATTATTACCCAATAGTCCTATCAAATGGTTGATAATAAAACGATAGGTCAGGCTTCAGCCCATCAATGAATAGAGCAATTGATGGATGCCGATATTTTGAATGGGCTGATGTGTTGGTGGTAGCGGCTAGAACGGTTCTAACATAACTCTATTTTGTCGGTCAGGATAATAGTAACCCCAATAGCCTGCTTGTATTAAGGTTTTCGCCAAATAATCGTTTCTAAGTGCCAATTTGCTAGCACTTCTAAAGGCGGTGTTGCTGGTTTGTTCGTATTATTATTACCTGCAAAGGCATAGAGAATATTATGTGCATTCGGTGCAACACAGAGCACCTTGCCTATAAAATCATCAGTTCCTGCGGTACAAGGCTCTCTGTGATCAGGATATACTTTTTTATATTGCGTTCCTACAGGATGCCCTAGAGAGTTGCCAATACGTGAGCTACGTACAAAGATAGAAAAAATAGACTGTTGTTTGCTATCAGGGTTAATAATCAATAAAGGCTTACCTTCATCGCTAACGCGAATAACAGGGCTGGTGACGCCTTTTTTTGACTGAGTAAATTCAGTGACACTGAAATCTGGGAATGCCTTAGTCACTTGGTGCATATTAAAAGGCATTGATTTATTGATGGGACCAATGCCATCTCTAGAGATAAGGATTTGGTTTAATTTAATCTCTTTTCCTATCTCCTGATGACTATTATTGTCTGTCTCATTATTACAGGCGCTAAGTGATAAGGACAAGCAAGCAAGTGCTAATGTATTAAGGGTTTTCATAGTTCTGTATGGTTAGTTGCTGCGAGGGAGCTGAGTGTATTTGATGCAATGCGTCATTACGATTGAGCTTAGTACAAGAGTAAGTTTTTGTAAGAGCAAGGGTAAAAAATAGACAAGCCTTATGAGGCTTTTACATGGAGCAAAAGCCTCAAACTAGGTTTTCTATAGATTTCTAGTATTAACTCTTCATAGAATTGAAGAATTCTTCATTAGTCATGCTGGCTTGTAGTTTATCAAAGAGGAATTCGATAGATTCTAATTCATCCATTGGGTGAAGGAATTTACGCAATATCCATAATTGCTGAAGTTCTTCTTCATTCACTAATAGGTCTTCACGACGTGTGCCTGAACGATTAATGTTAATTGCAGGAAATACCCGTTTTTCTGAAATGCGACGGTCAAGGTGTACTTCTGAGTTACCCGTACCTTTAAACTCTTCGTAGATAACTTCATCCATTTTAGAGCCAGTATCGACTAATGCTGTGGCAATAATTGTTAAACTACCCCCTTCTTCAACATTACGAGCAGCACCAAAGAATCGCTTTGGGCGTTGTAATGCATTGGCATCAACACCACCTGTTAAGACTTTGCCTGATGAAGGAACAACGGTATTGTACGCACGAGCTAGACGAGTGATTGAATCGAGAAGAATCACCACATCTTTTTTATGTTCAACCAGACGCTTAGCCTTTTCTATTACCATTTCAGCCACTTGTACATGACGTGTTGCTGGCTCATCAAAAGTTGAAGAAACCACTTCACCCATGACCATACGTGACATTTCTGTTACTTCCTCAGGACGTTCGTCAATGAGTAGAACAAGAAGGTGGCTTTCTGGGTAGTTCGTTTTGATGCTTTGCGCAATATTTTGTAACATCATTGTCTTACCCGCTTTAGGTGGCGCGATAATTAAACCACGCTGTCCTTTACCGATAGGGGCAACAATATCAATAATACGTGCGGTCATATCTTCAGTACTACCATTACCACGTTCTAAGCGAAAGCGCTCATCAGGGTGTAAGGGGGTTAGATTCTCAAAGAGTATTTTATTGCGAGCATTATTGGGTGTGTCAAAGTTAATTTCGTCTACTTTAAGTAGAGCAAAATAACGCTCATTGTCCTTAGGGGGGCGAATCTTACCAGAGATAGTATCACCAGTACGTAAACCAAAACGTCTGATTTGGCTCGGTGATACATAGATGTCATCCGCACCAGCGAGATAGTTACTATCACCTGAGCGTAAGAAACCAAAGCCATCTTGGAGGATTTCTAGGACACCATCACCATAAATATCATCGCCTTTTTTTGCGGTTGCTTTAAGGATAGAGAAGACAATATCTTGTTTCCTAGAGCGTGATATTCCCTCGATGCCGAGTGATTTTGTAATATTTAATATTTCAGAAGTTGTTTTCTTCTTTAGTTCAGATAGGTTCATGAATACTTAATAATAGGATTTAGATAAGAATAGAATAGGATGCTCTTGGCAATAAGAGTAATTAGAATCTTTTATAGGAAGGTAATAAATTAGGTTCTTATTAAAAGCATAATGCTCTGGATTAGATAAAAATAGTATAGGGTCGCCACGAGACTTTATTAAATTCGTAGTCCTTAAAAGCCTGAGGGGAGTATTGAATATCAATAAATTGTAGCAGATTCAAGAATAGAACGAATTTAACACAGAATAATATAGGAGTCTATGCTTGATGTGGTGTTTTGCATAATTTTCACTCACTCTGGGGCTTAACCTAGAGTGAGATCTTAAGTCTTTAGATGTGTTGATCAATAAAAGCACTTAGTTGAGACTTAGAAACAGTGCCCACTTTAGTTGCTTCTACATTACCATTTTTAAATAACATTAATGTTGGAATACCACGTATACCATAAGTTGGTGGTGTTTCAGGATTATGATCAATATTTAGCTTCATTACTTTGATTTTATCACCATAGTTATTTGCAATCTCCTCTAAAATAGGAGCAATTGTCTTACAAGGACCACACCATTCAGCCCAGTAGTCTACTAATACAGGGGTCTCACTCTTTAGTACTTCAGCTTCAAAATTATCATCTGTTGCACAGCCAACGTTATTACTCACAGTTTTCTCCAAAAAAAATATATCTCTATTATTGTGATCCTGAGCAATATTACAAGCTGATCTTCACTATTCTTTGAGTTTCGTCATAGAACCTTTTGGAATAAACCTAGTACAGGACAAGGTAATTTGGTTAGGATAGCTTCTTTTGTGTTTACTTGAGATAGCGTCATTATGAGTTTAAGTCTTGGATTTATTATAAAAAAGTTTATTTCATTTTTCTTTATGCCGTTGACTATTGTTTTTTTATTAGGATTAATGGTTTTTTGGCATCTTCATAAGAACAATATAAAAAAAGCTAAGCGATATCTTATGTTTACATTAGTTTGGGTGGGGTTAATAACTTCAGCGCCTTTCGCTAGTAATCTATTGGCTCCACTGGAAAGCCAATACAGTAGGCTGGATAAAGTGCCTGATAATATAGAATATTTATTATTACTTGGTGGTGATAAAGAGAAAAGAACTTGGGAAGCGATTCGTTTATCTCAACAAATTCCAAATCTGAAAATTATTACTTCTGGCTACTCGATGTATGACACCGTATCAGAGGCTCAGAAAACAGCAGCATTACTAGAGGAATCTGGTATTAAAAAAGAAAATATCTTGATGCAAGGAGAAGCGACTGATACCAAGGGAGAGGCTGCAGCGATAAAAAAACGTATTGGTACAGCACCTTTTTTATTGGTGACTTCTGCCTACCATATGCCAAGGTCAATGAAGATTTTTCAACAAGCAGGTGTTAATCCTATCGCAGCCCCTGCTGATTTTAATAATCCTGATGAGGATGGTTGGAGTATTATTTTTAGAGGGGATCAGCTAAGGAAAACAGAAAAAGCCTTACATGAATATTTAGGTTTGCTTTGGTTCTATATTAAGTCATAGATTTTACAGTAGCTATTCTTGTTACCTTTGTGAATCACATGACAGAAGACTCTAAAACTTTATAATAATTGCTTTTTTAGAAAATAATGGTGTATTCGCTAAATTCTAACGGGAGCGGTTGGCTTTATAGCGATTCCTACTCAAGCTGTAAGTTGTATGACATCAGACTCTAAAAACAGCAAGGATTTGCTAGCATTATTTACCTTAATGAGAGGGAATTGTGGTAGGTTTTATCATTGATGTTTGTCTTTTTATCCGTATTACCTTAGTTTGTAGTATAATCATGCATACTATATTCAGGCTTTGAGAGTGAGTCGCTACTGACTCACACAGTCCTATTGTGTTAATGATTTTTTTGTATATATTATAATCTGGTAACGCTTTATTTCAATCTCATTAATGCAAGACATCCTTTAATTTAAGTTTCGCCTATCGAAACAAATGAAATAGAAACAATAATTTATGAAAATTCTTTTAAAAACCGTTCTGTTATTATCTATAGTGAGCTTTGTTGCTGGCTGTGGTGATAAAAAAGACGAAGGAAATACAGCAGGAAAGTCTGATACTGCAAAAACGATAGCTAAAACTGAAAAAGTATCGCCTCGTTTCGAGCAAATACTTAAACATGTACCTGCTGATACGTCTTACCTTTATGCTAATAAAAATGTATTAACAAATGACTTACTTGATGCTTACATGAAAATAAGTCGTCAATACTTAGCGATGTTGGCAGAAGAGATTAAACCTTCAGAAAAAGACGCGGATAGCAAAGATTCTGACGACAGTCAAAAGCAGCTTTTATTTACTCATCTTTTAATAAAATCATTTGCTGCTAGCCTTGATGTTAAAAATAATACATCAGGCATAGACTTTAATGGTCATGAAGTGCTTTATGGTTATAACCTTGCTCCTGTTCTACGGGTAGAATTAAGTGACAGTAAGGCTTTATTAGCACTGATTAAAAAGGCTGAAGCTGATTCAGAAAATAAGCTTTCATGGACTAAGTGTGGAAAATCTGACTGTATTGTTGGAAGCAATGAGAAGGCTAGTTTTGCTTTTATAGTGAGTGATAAGCTGTTGACTGTTAGTGCCTTTCAGAATCAATCGAAAGATGAAATGATGACACATTTAACAAGCAATAAGATGCCAGAGAAATCATACTCAGTGGCTAACTGGGATAAGTTTTTAGCTGAGCATAGCTTCAAAGGTTTTGGTGATGGCTTTATTAACTTAGCTGATACCTATAAGCAAGCTGAGAAACTTTTCTTTGCCAATACAGAAGGCAATGCTGATGACTTAAGTGAGCAAAAGGCTTGTTCAGCATTAGTGAATAAGCATTTAGTGAATATGCCAAGTCTCGCTTTTGGTTCAACCGATTTACAAGTAAAAAGTGTATCGTATGAGTTTATACTTAAAACGAGTGAAACGGTAACTACTGCATTAAAGAAAATTCCGAATCCTTTAGAGGGTTATAAAGTTGCAGAGAATCCAACGGCTGATTTTGGTTTAAACTTAAACTTTGGTCATTTAAAAAATGCCTTGATGAGTTACTCAGAGTTTCTTATTGAGTCTAATAAAGACAATTGTAGTGCCATTAAGCCAGCTGAAATTCGTAAGATGGTAGGTAGTCTAGCGATGGCAACAATGTTTGGTGTTGATAAATTTAAGAGTATTTATTTTGCAATCAACAATGTGACATTAACTGACAGTGGCAAGCCTGAGAATATTGAGGTTTATGCTTCTATTGGTGCTGATGACCCAGCATCTTTAGTGCAAATGCTAGCAATGGTTGATCCTAAGTTTGCGATGATTAAATTACCTGAAGATGGATCAGCGATTAAGTTACCTGCTGAGTTATTGAAAAGCAAAGTTCCCGGTGATGTGCCTGATGTCTTTCTTAGCACAGCAGATAAACAATTGAATATCATGCTAGGTGATAAAGAGCCTAAGAAGAAAGCATTTAAAGCGGAGCTTCCAACACTCTTTTGGAGTTCTCTCGATGGTCAACGTTATACTGATATCATCGTTAAAGTACTTGAGCAGCAATCTAATGGTAAAGATAAGAGTCAGCTAGAATCAATGAAAAAGCTCTATGCAACAATGGGTAATGCTCACCAGCGTTTAGTGGTTGATGATCGTGGTTTAGTTTGGAAGTATCAGACTCATTTGATTGAGAAGTAATTTATTACTGGGTTGACACTTTTCGGTTAGTATCGAAAAGTGTCACTCTTTCGTAACGCCCCATTTTTAAATGGTTAAAGAAAGGGGTAAAGTGTTAAGTAAATCACTGAAAAAATAGCAATAGCATAAAATAATACCGCCAGTGGCTCACGGAATAATCGTTTGATCAAGGTATCATGTTCTCCACGCTCCTTGAGTTGGTTATATTCTTCACGTGCTGTGATATAACGTTGCTGTTGGTAATTTGCTAGTAAGTCTTTTGCTTTATCAAACTCTTGCTCGTCAACTAGCCAGAGTGATGGCATCGAGACTCCCCAATTTCCTGTAGGTGTTTCATAATATTTCAGTGTATGTTCATCCAATAGATCACGTATTTCTTGCATTTCATCTTCAGGCATTCCCCTGAGGTTAACAATTTTCTTCGCCATTATTTCTAAGTACCGTAATGATTGCCTGTGTTAACTGGCTTAACTCCTGAGGCTCAATGATATAGGGTGGCATCAAATAAATCAGTTTATTAAATGGTCGTATCCAGACACCAAGATCAACGAATTGTTGCTGGATAGTTGCCATATCAACAGCTTGCTTTAATTCTACAACACCAATAGCCCCTTTTACACGAACATCAGCAACGGATGAAAAACCCTTACAAATATTAAGTTCTTCAGAGAGTTGTTTTTCAATTTGCATGACTTGTTGTTGCCATCGTCCTGTTGCTAATAAATCAAGGCTAGCATTAGCGACACTACAGGCGAGAGGATTTGCCATAAAGGTGGGACCATGCATCAGTATACCCGAACCGTTGTGATTAATACCTTCAGCAATCTTATCGCTCGTTAATGTGGCTGCTAAGGTCATGTAGCCACCAGTTAGTGCCTTACCTAAGACTAAAATATCGGCTTCTATGTTTGCTTGCTGATAAGCAAAATAACTTCCAGTACGCCCAAAGCCTGTAGCAATTTCATCAAGAATTAATAAAACATCATATTGATCACATAAAGCACGTACTTGTACCAGATAATTAGCACAATAAAAGCGCATTCCTCCAGCACCCTGAACGATAGGTTCTAGGATAACAGCCGCTAATTGTTGATGGTGTTGCTCAATAAGCTGAGTGAAAGAATTTAAATCAGCACGCTGTGTTGCTTCATCACAATATGGCGCATCAGCAAAATAATGTTGCATTAAATTCTGGCTAAAGAGCTGGTGCATACCATTGACAGGATCACAAACACTCATGGCTCCAAAAGTATCACCATGGTAGCCACCTGCCACTGTGAGTAATTTATTTTTTTTGGGCTGCCCTATGCTTGACCAATATTGCAGTGCCATTTTCATGGCGACTTCAATAGCCACCGAACCCGAATCAGCAAAAAAAACTTTTTTTAATGAATCACTACTGAGTTGAATGAGCTTCTGTGCCAAGGAGATAGCAGGCTCATGGGTTAGCCCCCCAAACATAATATGCGCCATCTTTTCTGTTTGATCATAAATTGCTTGGTTGAGGCTAGGGTGGTTATAACCATGAATCGCTGCCCACCATGACGACATGCCATCAATCAGTGTTGCTCCATTACTCAGTTGTAACCGTACACCCTGTGCTGATTCAATGGGATAAACAGGATTAGGGTTAACAGCGCTACTATAGGGATGCCAGATATGTTTTTTATCAAACTCTAAGCTATTTTGGCTTATCATGGGGTGTTATCTCATAGGTGAAGGTTGTAGACCATTCTTCCTGAAAACTTTGACGTAGGTCATGTTGCTTATTATGATGTGCTCTAATACAAAAGTCTCCTAAAGTCTTAGGAGCTGAGTGGATAATAATTACAATAATAAGAAACCCAATATGAACTCAATAATAATCAATAAAACATCTGTCAGTCTTCTTGTTCTTACCGTCAGTACCGCCATTTTACTCGTGAAAATTGAGCAATTAAACTACTTCACTTTAGCACTATTGATTACAGGTTCTCTTTTTCTAGGAGCTTGGTCTACATTTTCTGCCGTAAAGGGAAAAATGGAACGCTTAAACTCTTTGGTGTTAAAAGATAAAGCCACAGGGCTTTATGATGCCACGGTTCTACCACGCTTATTGGATTATGACATTAAGCGTTCAGAGCGTTATGAGCGTCCTTTAGCTCTGATGCTGATTGATGTTGATCATTTTTCAGTCTTTCAGCAAGAGTATGGTAATAA
Source organism: Thiotrichaceae bacterium (assembly GCA_023144895.1). Taxonomy (GTDB): domain Bacteria; phylum Pseudomonadota; class Gammaproteobacteria; order Thiotrichales; family Thiotrichaceae; genus HyVt-477. The sequence continues at coordinate 7,692 of JAGLEV010000008.1, read as the reverse complement.
GTTTGCAGATGTATTGCTTGGAAAAATCTCCTCAATTCTTATTGATGGCGCAGAATATTATAATGAAACTAAGAAAGAGTTTCATGGGATCAGAATTTCAGACTTAGCTTTTCGTTTTGAGAAGCAAGATAAGCTCGCAGTCATTATGCCAGAGACTGATACTAAAGGCGCTCAGATTGCAGCAGAACGGTTTCGTGAGGCAATTATGTTTAGTCGCTTTAAATCGACAACAACAGAGCCTCTTTCTTTGACCATTAGTGCAGCGGTCGTCTCTTATCAACAAGGATCAGAAGATAGTGCTGAGGATTTGTTAGTACGAGCTGAATTGCTATTGAAAAAGTCTAAAATAACAAAAAATCATATTGCGATCCAGAATCCAATTAATAATGACTTGTTTGCAATGACCAAATAACTATTTTTAATAGTATTCGTTATTTTACTACCGATAGTAAGGTATAAAAGTGAGTCTTGTCCTATTATTCAATTAAAAAATAGGATATAAGGTTATTGTGTTATCGGATAGATTTTTTGTTGAATAACTATTAACTATATTAATTAATAAGATTATAATTATATACTATATCATATCTTTATAAAGCGGTAGCAATTAGGATAAAGTCTAATTAAATCCTGATGTTACCATTCTATTATGGGTGTGAGTTCATTAATTGACCTTGTTAAATGGGTCAATCTATTTTAAATAGTGACTAAGATAAAATTGCATAATAAGTTCTTTAATGTAGCTAAATTACTCTATCTAGACTATTACCTATATTGAATAGCAAATAAATTGTGAACATTATGTGCAAATCTCCATCTAAAAAATAATAGATCAGGATTCTACTCCTGAAATCAGAGGGTAATAAAGCAGCTATGAATATTTTTAATCATTTTCAAACGCGATATGATTCACTCCAAGAAGAAGAATTATCATTACAAGAGTACTTAGATCTTTGTCGCGAAGACCCCATGACTTATGCCAGTGCAGCTGAAAGAATGCTAAAAGCTATCGGGGAACCTGAGCTAGTTGATACATCCAAAGATGCACGCTTAAGTCGTATTTTCTTTAATAAAATCATTCGTCAATATCCTGCTTTTTCTGATTTCTACGGCATGGAAGAGAGTGTTGAGCAAATTGTGGCCTTCTTTAGACATGCAGCTCAAGGTCTAGAAGAAAGTAAGCAAGTGCTCTATCTCCTTGGTCCCGTTGGTGGTGGTAAGTCATCACTGGCTGAAAAACTCAAAGCATTGATGGAGCAGTTTCCTATCTATGCGATCAAAGGATCACCCATTAATGAGTCACCATTAGGCTTATTTAATAGTGATGAAGATGGTGCCATCTTAAACGAAGATTATCATATTCCTCTACGTTATCTTGAGACCATCATGTCACCTTGGGCAGTCAAGCGTTTAAAAGAATTTGGTGGTGATATATCTCGTTTTAGAGTGGTTAAACGCTATCCTTCTCGATTGAACCAAATTGCATTATCAAAAACAGAACCCGGTGATGAGAATAACCAGGACATCTCAGCACTGGTTGGTAAAGTTGATATTCGTAAATTAGAAGATTATCCGCAAAATGATACAGATGCTTATAGTTACTCTGGTGGATTATCGTTATCGAATCAAGGCTTGCTAGAATTTGTCGAGATGTTTAAAGCACCCATTAAAGTGTTGCATCCTCTATTAACGGCAACACAAGAAGGTAACTACAACGGTACAGAAAGTATCGGTGCGATTCCTTTTGATGGTGCCATTCTAGCTCACTCTAATGAATCAGAGTGGAAGACTTTCAAAAATAATAAAAATAATGAAGCCTTTATTGATCGTGTTTCAATTGTCAAAGTACCGTATTGTTTACGTGTTGATGATGAGGTAAAAATCTATGAAAAACTATTAGCCAGTAGTTCGCTAGCCAATGCCTCTTGTGCTCCTGATACATTAAAAATGTTGGCACAGTTCTCCATTTTGACTCGTTTAAGAGATCCAGAAAATTCTAATTTATTTTCTAAGATGCGGGTTTATGATGGTGAAAATCTAAAAGATGTTGATCCAAAAGCAAAAACACTACAAGAGTATCAAGATGCTGCGGGTGTTGATGAAGGTATGGATGGTTTATCTACACGTTTTGCCTTTAAAATTCTGTCTAAAGTCTTTAACTTTGATACTTCTGAGATTGCGGCTGATCCCGTACACCTTATGTATGTACTAGAAAAACAAATAGAAAAAGAGCAATTTGCAGATGATCGCCATGATCAGTATTTAAGCTTTATTAAAGAATTTTTATCACCACGTTATGTTAGTTTTATTGGTAAAGAGATTCAAACGGCTTATTTAGAATCTTACTCTGAATATGGTCAAAATTTATTTGATCGCTATGTTACTTATGCTGATTTTTGGATACAAGATCAAGAGTATCGTGACCCAGAAACAGGTGAATTCCTTGATCGCTCGGTACTTAATGCGGATTTAGAAAAGATTGAAAAGGCAGCAAATATTAGTAATCCTAAGGATTTCCGTAATGAAATTGTTAATTTTGTATTACGTGCACGCGCTAATAATGGCGGCAACAATCCAAAATGGACGAGTTATGAGAAACTTAAACGTGTCATTGAAGAGAAAATGTTTTCTAGTACAGAAGACCTCTTACCCGTTATTTCTTTTGGTAGTAAATCCAGTTCAGAAGAGCAACGTAAACATGATAATTTTGTTGAACGCATGGCCAAACGAGGTTATACCAATAAACAAGTGCGTTTATTATCAGAATGGTACTCACGAGTGCGTAAATCACAATAATCAAACTTCCACTCATATCGCTATGTGGGAGGTTCTATCATGGCATTTATAATAGATCGACGATTAAATGGTAAAAATAAAAGTTTAGTCAATAGAAAGCGTTTTATGAAACGCTATCAAAAGCATATAAAAGAAGCCGTTTCTGAAGCAGTAACACGACGTAAAGTGACGGATATAGAAAATGGTGAGAAGATATCCATCCCCAAGGGGGATACTTCAGAGCCTGTTTTTAGTCATGGTCAAGGCGGTAAAACTGAGCGAGTTTACCCTGGCAATAAAGAGTTTGTTCGTGGTGATCAAATTCAGCGCCCTGATGGTGGTAGCGGCGGTGGTAGCGGCAATGGTGATGCCTCTAATGGTGGCGAAGGTGAGGATGAATTTGTTTTTCAGATCTCACAATCTGAGTTTTTAGAGTACCTCTTTGAAGATCTTGCTTTACCCAATATGGTTAAGCGCCATTTAATGGGTAGTGATCAGTTTGATCTTAAGCGGGCAGGTGTTGCTAGTGTGGGTAATCCTGCACAAGTAAATATCGTGCGTTCAATGCGTAGTGCTTATGCACGGCGTATTGCGTTAGGCGGTAAGGCACGTCGACGTAAAAAAGTCATTGATTTAGAGTTGTCATATTTAAAGCCAAGCTCTGATGCTGTAAAAATTCAAGCACTGGAAGAAGAACTTAGTAAGCTGATTACGCGTTTGAATAAGATTCCTTTTCTTGATGAATTTGACCTTAAATACAATTTACAGGTCAAAGTTCCCAAGCCTGCACCAAAAGCGGTAATGTTTTGTATTATGGATGTCTCTGGCTCTATGACACAGGATATCAAGGAAACAGCTAAGCGTTTCTTTATCTTACTTTATTTGTTTTTAAAGAAAAATTACGAGAAAATTGAAGTTCGCTTTATACGTCATCATACTTTAGCTCAGGATGTGGATGAGGAAACGTTCTTTTATTCACGTGAAACAGGGGGAACGGTAGTCTCTAGTGCATTGAGTTGTGTTGCTGATATTCTCAAAGAAGATTACCCCTCTGAAGAATGGAACATCTATTGTGCACAAGCCTCTGATGGCGACAATTGGATGGAAGATAATGACTTATGTCACCAGTTAATGAGTACTGAGATACTTCCATTAGTACAGTATTACACCTATATTGAAATTGGTGATCGTCAGCCACAGGGCTTATGGCATGCTTATGATAATCTAATGAACGATTTTGAGCAGCAGTTTTCTATACAACGTGTGCGTAATAATGCAGAGATATACCCTGTATTTAGAGAGCTGTTTAGTAAAGAAGAAGCAGAATAATTTACGCTATTTTTCCTTTACAGGGAGTTGGGTTCATTCCCACTTCTTGTTATTGGATAAGATAATGATCGTTATCTTATTTATATTAGGTGTTTGCATTTAATGTCTAATTAAACTGACAGAGAGTCGGTTAGTATTAAGTTATTTTTTAGAAAGATAACTATAATTTATTAAAAGGGGTGCTGAAAAATTAATTATGAACACCTAAGTTCATATCTAATATTTAGGCAAGGTTTAAACGCTATAATTAAGTTAGTGATATTGCAAATATTGATCATTGGCTGGAGACAAGAATGAATAATAACTATATTTCCACAGGGTCAGATTGGACCTTTGAATCTTTAGAAGCCTATGAGAGTGCGATTGCTCGTATTGCCAAAGAAAAATTTAAATTAGATACCTATCCCAATCAAATTGAAGTCATCAGCTCTGAGCAAATGATGGATGCTTATGCCTCAGTAGGAATGCCTGTTTATTATAATCATTGGTCTTATGGTAAACACTTTGTCTCGACTGAACAAAGTTATCGTCGTGGCAATATGGGCTTAGCCTATGAAATAGTGATTAATTCAGATCCTTGTATTGCTTATTTAATGGAAGAAAATAATTCCACAATGCAGGCATTAGTGATTGCTCATGCTTGCTATGGTCATAACTCCTTCTTTAAAGGTAACTATCTTTTTCGTAGCTGGACTGATGCTGACGGTATTGTTGATTATCTTGTTTTTGCTAAGAATTATATTACTAAATGTGAAGAGCGTCATGGTGTTGAAGCGGTAGAAGCGACCTTGGATTCTTGTCATGCATTAATGAATTATGGTGTTGACCGCTATAAGCGTCCTAGCCCTGTCTCTATCGCTAAGGAACGAGCAGAATATGAAGAGCGAGAAGAATATCGGCAACGCCATCTCAATGATTTGTGGAGAACCTTACCGAACCAGCCTGAAGCTGATGTGAAAGAGAGTTTAAAAGCTGAATTCCCTGAAGAGCCACAGGAAAACATTCTCTATTTTATCGAGAAAAATGCACCTCATTTAGAAAATTGGCAACGTGAAATTATTCGTATTGTACGCAAATCAGCACAGTATTTTTACCCACAGCGTCAAACACAGGTAATGAATGAAGGCTGGGCTACATTCTGGCATTACACAATATTAAATGAAATGTATGATGAAGGTTTAGTGGATGATGGCTTTATGCTGGAGTTTTTAACCTCGCATACCTCTGTTATTGCTCAGCCAGGTTATGATAATCCTTATTTTTCTGGTATCAATCCTTATGCGTTAGGTTTTGCGATGATGACCGATATTCGTAGTATTTGTGAGAATCCTACAGAAGAAGATAAACGCTGGTTTCCTGATATTGCTGGATCGGACTGGCTAGAAACATTAGATTATGTCATGCGTAATTATCGTGACGAAAGCTTTATTGAGCAATTCTTATCACCCAAAATCATGCGTGACTTTCACCTATTTTCTCTTCGTGATGATGATAGTGAAGATAGCCTTGAAGTGACTGCGATACATAATGATGATGGCTATCGTCAGCTACGTCAAAAACTTAGTCAGCAATATAATTTAGGACAGCAAGAGCCTAATATTCAAGTTCATAGCGTCGATAGGCGTGGAGATCGTTCGTTAACACTACATCATTATCAAAGTGACCGTAGACCACTAAGAAATTGTAAGGAAATGCTTCGTCATATCCATCGTTTGTGGGGCTATAATGTTAATTTGTATACTATTGATGAGAGTGGTGAGAGAGATCAAAGTTTTCATTTGAGAGTGGATGATTAGTCATATGATTGATTTCAGTTATGTTAAACCGCCCGACAACTTAAGCGGGCGTTAGAGTATAAGGGACGTTCATTTCATCAATGTATAGTGTTTGATTATATCAATAACTCCCTCTGTAGTTGGAAATTCACTAATATAGTGGGATATATTTTTCACAGAATCACTTGCGTTTTTGGGGCATGCCCTTATTCCCGAAATATCCATAAACGGTATATCACCTGACGAATCCCCTATAGATAAAACTTCATTCAAATCAATATTATGTCGTTCAGATAATAATAGTAGTCCCGCAGCCTTATTTATACCTTTGGGTGTAATATCAACCGCTGTAGTTGAATGGTTAATATACAATATATCCTTGTCAACCACGCTGGATAGGACATTGAAAAGTTCTTCTATAGATATATTTTTAGGGTTTAAGCTAATACACACACTTTTACCTAGTTCTAAACTACAAAGTTTTTTATACTCACTTTTCTGCATTAGCATCAAAAACTCATTTAGTGAGCTTAAAGTAGCTTTTGTTACTAAGGGGTGATAATGAAGCTCATCCGTCATTGGGTTATATAGGTAAGCTCCGTTTTCACAAACAGCCCATTCGGCTATTCCTGTTACTTGGGCTATAGCTTCAACATATGGAGCAGAACGTCCCGTACAAAGAAAAGCTTTGAACTTTCCTTTCGTATTTAAGGTATGTAAGCTCGAAAGTGATGATGGTGACACTATCTCTCCTTTACCATTAGTAATACAACCATCAATATCAATCGCAATATACTTCATTATTTTAGTCTCAATATATCTTGAATTTTAAGAGTGTGATGTTAATGCACGTGCTGGGTGAATTTTATCAATAACTCCGTTTTCGTTAGGGTCTCGTTCATTTGTTGAAAATATCCTAATTAACTCTTTCGCTTCTTTAGGAAAGTTTGGAGACGTAACCACCGAAAATGGATCTATATCATTGGAGACTTCGTACAGTTTTTTCTCTGTGTCTTTTGAGAAAACAACACGCCAACTATAACCAGCTTCTAAATCAACCCATTCTCCTTCCATATTGTCAATTACACCTTTAATTAAAATATCCGATTTTAGAATATCTTCCAGTTGAATCGTTCTAACGAGTTTCGTGATTAAACGTAATGTTGCGTATACAGAGGCTAAGGCAGAAAATCCATAACTTGAAATTGTTACAATCTCTTTTTTTGTTTTTGGGCATTTAACAGAAAAAGCGATATGTTTGGCTTCTAGGCTACTACTAATACCTTCTTCATCTACTCTTTTTATAAGAATTTGGTTAAAGCCAGAGACTGGTTGAGCAATTCCCATTATAAACAAATGATCAAATCCTGGTTTTGCATCATTTTCCCAGCGATGATTGAAGTCAAAGTGATTATCTAAAAAGCCAAAAACACGCTTATCTTTTCTTTGCATTCGATGAGCATTTATTAGGTGCATTAGTGGTCTATTGTGTTCTATGCCACCAGAAGTTAATACTTCTACTCTACTTAGGTTGTTTGTGGTTAATAGGTCAGGTAATAATTGCTTTTGTGACACCTTATTAGGCAAGCCTTCATCTAAAACAATTGGTAGAGATAAAAATAATTTAATAGGAACAAGTAAAGTAGACTTATTCGAGATGAAGTGTTTTTTAATTTTAGCACCAGCATTAATAGTGTTTTTTATTTTGTCAATAACTATATTGTCACTTGCATCTTCTTTTTTTGATGGGAGCTTTACTAATAAGTCATAATCACTCCCATCCTCATTATGATAGTTCTGAATTTTCACATGA
>JAGLEV010000079.1 GCA_023144895.1 Thiotrichaceae bacterium | reverse complement strand
TTGTCTTGCAACTTGAGATTTTTTAGCAGCCTGAGCATTCTTTATCGCCTGAGCTTGTCTAGTAGCCTGAGCCTTTTTAGCTGCTTGAGCATTCTTAATAAATTGAGCTTGTCTTGCAGCCTGAGCTCTTTTAGCCTGAATTTGTGCTTGAGAGAGTCTTCCTGCATTTGCTGCTTTTTTAACAGGTGCCTTTCTGACAGGAGCCTTTCTAACAGGTTGCCCACCATGTGCATAGATATCACCTGTATTACGAACCGCTGTTTTGCGTGGATTATGTCCTGCTGCTTTTAGCTGAACACTTGCACCTCTGATGGTGCCACTATTCGTTACTTGATGATTACCACGAGTTGGCTTCGGAGCTTGTTTTATATGTGCGCCTTGCTTATCAACAACGACCTTATTTCCTGCGGCTAAAGCAGCGATACCCCCAGTATTAATAGCACCACTACTTGTTACACTGTGACCAATCAACATAACATCGCCACCCGAACGGATAACGCCTTGGTTTGAAATCACACCCTGTTTAGAATTGCCTTTTTCAAAAGTAAGATCACCACCCTCTAGATAATCTTTATTCTGAACATCCATCGTGGAGCTAATAAAACCACCACCCGTATTAACACGTCCATCTTTACCAAAAGTAACACCATTTTTGTTAATTAGTATTACTTGCCCTGTGGCATTAATTGTTCCATGAATTTGTGAAAGGTTATCACCAACAACACGGTTTAGTGTCGAACTACTCACTGAGGGTTGATTGAAGTTAGTTGTTTCACCACGCTGAACGGAGAAATCCTGCCAGTTAACAATAGCTTTATTAGAGCTTTGGTTAACATTCAATGTGTCTGCCTGACTACGATCAAAGTTAACATCACCATGTACTACATTTTCACCACTAGGATTTGCTAATACCTCTCCCGACATGATTGAAAAAGCCATTGCTATTCCTACTTGCAAAGCAGTAGCTAGTTTTTTCTTACGAAAAACAACGTGGTTATTATTGATGATCATTTAGGTGATTCCTTTTTGTTTAGACCTGTTGCTAACTCAGGTTTTAAATTTTTATTAGGCATAAATAGTCAATATATTGATTGACTATTAGTATTATATTTATTAGACACACTAAGCCATTGACAAGAGTTGTCATGACGATGTTGTTCTAACCTCCCTCTTCGCACTTACCAAGGTTAGGTACATCTTTAATTGCTAGTTTAAACCTAGCTTATAAATAGTAACAACATACTCTGATACCAACTACTATATTTAGTAGTATTGAACCAAGCTGTTCTTACATAAATTCTTATTGACACCCATAATGCTAACAACATAAATCACCGCATACAACTAAAAAAAATAGGTCTTATAATATTAGCATTTTCCACTATACTGCTTAAGCACATCAGCAAAGGAGCAATGAAGATATTGACTATAAACTATTGGTTAAATAATGACTTATCAATGTTTATATTCATAGCAACATATCTAGAGCAATATATAAACACCGCTGACATTGAGCAAAATATAGACACCAAACCGACCGTTTGTCGGTCAGATCACACTCAATTTATTCAGCTTGAACTATGATGATTATTCAAGCTTGATAATCATCGTAGAGATGATGTTACCAAGCATAATTTGTGCTCTCTTTTTGGTATTGACTCTATGACTCCACCCTACCAGTATGAAAACTGAATCCATCACTCCAAAGCTCCTTGTGAAAAATATTTGCTACTTTATTTTTTTAGGTAGGCTATTTTTTTAGGTACGCTGTCGCAAATTGCTAGATTGGCTGTCGACATGAATAGGCATTATTAATCTGTTGAGATACAGAAATATTGAGACTCATTTGATAAATAAAAGGTCATCTTAAGTCTATTGTTATAGCAACGTCTGGTACTTTTTAAAATCTTTGTTTCGTGAAATCTACTTTACCCTTATAACTTATGACTCAGCAGATTAATTTCTCCAATATGCTCTTGAGGTTATTCCTAGTTGATAGTTTATCAGTCGAACTTAGAACCTAATTGTGTAAAACTAGGTCTAAACAAGCGCAGTGTCTTATTTTTAAGCACACCAATTAATACTAATGATAAATAAAACAATGAAAGTACTGACCTTTATTCTATTACTCTTCACCACAAATTTAGCCTTTGCTAATTATTGCCAAACGGTTCGCCAAACTTATCACTGTCCAGGAACAGAAAAATACCCACTACATTTAAGCTTTGATGATGGGCCTGCTGATTTAACACCTGCTCTTTTAGATGTGTTAAAACGAGAGCGAATACAAGCAACATTTCTTATTGTTGCAGACCGTATTGATTGTAATAATCATCGTCCTGCTTGCATCTCAGGTAATAAAGACTCTTGTCAAATGTACCGCTACTGTCTTGATCATCGTCAAACATTAAAACGTATAAAAAATGAAGGTCACATGATTGGCTCACACAGTTATAAACATGTTCGACACTCAACCATTCCTGTCGCAACAATGAAGCGTCATATTGTAAAGTCAAAACAGCTTTTACAGCCCTTTTTCACCACAAGCCCTGCCCTATTTCGCTTACCTTATGGTGATGGTTGGTTTAATCGTAATAAAACAACCCATGTGATGGATGAGCTGAAAAGACAAAACTTTCAACATCTTGCTTGGGAAATGTCGGCTTATGATTGGCGGGAGTCAGATCAAAAAGGTGATCGTATTTTAAGAACGGTAATGAAAGAAATCTGTACGAAGAAACGTGGTGGAGTCATCTTATTCCATGATGGTGACCATGAAAAGCCCCATGAAGGGAGAACTTTTACTAATGAGAATATGGCTCAATGGATTCCAGCAATGCGTTGTGTTGCTGACTTTAAACCGTTGTCATTCTTCTATAAAAACTTACGCTACAAGTAAGTTATTATTTACTAAAAATTAGCATAAAAAAAGCCCCAGTCTGAGTGATCAGGCTGGGGCTTTTTATCAGCGTATCAAAGGATAGCGCGGCTTACATCATGCCGCCCATGCCTCCCATTCCACCGCCCATTCCACCCATGTCTCCAGCAGGTGCAGCTTCAGTCGATGGCATTTCTGCAACCATTGCTTCTGTAGTGATCAACAACCCAGCAACCGATGCTGCATTTTGTAGTGCAGTACGAGTAACTTTAGTTGGATCAAGAATGCCCATTTCGATCATATCGCCATACTCTGAAGTACGTGCATTGTAACCGTAATTAACATCATCGCCATTCGCTACATTATTAAGAATAACCGAAGCTTCATCACCTGCATTTTGGCAGATTTGACGAAGAGGCTCTTCCATTGCACGACGTGCAAGATCAAGACCAACATCTTGGTCATGATTTTCGCCCTTAATATCAGCAATCTTGATCAATGCACGAACAAGAGCAACACCACCGCCAGGTACTACACCTTCTTGTACTGCTGCACGAGTTGCATGTAATGCATCTTCAACACGCGCTTTCTTTTCTTTCATCTCGATTTCAGTGGCTGCGCCTACTTTAATTACCGCAACACCACCTGCAAGCTTAGCAACACGCTCTTGTAACTTCTCACGATCATAATCAGAAGTTGTTGTTTCGATTTGAGCACGTACTTGATCAACACGATCTTTAATCGCTGTTACATCACCTGAACCATCAATAACAACGGTCTCATCTTTAGTAACAACAATACGTTTAGCTTCACCAAGGTCTTCCAAAGTAACACCTTCAAGGCTTAAACCTACTTCTTCAGAAATAACAGTAGCGCCTGTTAGTACAGCAATATCTTGTAACATTGCTTTACGACGATCACCAAAGCCAGGGGCTTTAACTGCCGTTACTTTAACGATTCCACGCATACTATTAACAACCAATGTTGCTAAGGCTTCGCCTTCAATATCTTCAGCAATAATTAATAATGGCTTACCTGCCTTATTAACCGCTTCTAATGTTGGAAGAAGATCACGGATGTTAGAGATTTTCTTATCATGTAATAGAACGTAAGGAGCTTCCATTTCAGCCGACATATTCTGCTGATTGTTCACGAAGTAAGGTGAAAGATAACCACGATCAAACTGCATGCCTTCAACAACATCAAGTTCATTCGTTAGAGAAGTTCCTTCTTCAACAGTAATGACGCCTTCTTTGCCAACTTTATCCATTGCTTCAGCGATGATGTCACCGATTGAAGTATCAGAGTTTGCAGAGATTGTACCCACCTGAGCAATCGCGCTGTTATCAGCACAAGGTGTTGACATACTCTGTAGCTCTTCAACAGCAGCCAATGTTGCTTTGTCGATACCACGCTTAAGATCCATTGGGTTCATACCCGCAGCAACCGCTTTCATGCCTTCACGAACAATCGCTTGAGCTAGTACCGTTGCTGTTGTTGTTCCATCACCTGCGATATCAGAAGTTTGGCTAGAAACCTCTTTAACCATCTGTGCGCCCATGTTCTCAAATCTGTCTTCAAGCTCGATCTCTTTTGCAACAGAAACGCCATCTTTTGTTACTGTTGGAGCACCGTATGCTTTTTCTAAAACAACATTACGACCTTTAGGGCCCAATGTTACTTTCACAGCATTCGCTAAAATATTAACACCAGCAACCATACGGCTACGTGCATCTTCACCAAATCGTACTTCTTTAGCACCCATGAATAAATCCTCTATAAATCTTATTAAGCTTCAATGACAGCAAGAATATCTTCTTCTTTCATCATTATTAATTCTTCACCGTTAACGTTAACTCCAGTACCAGCATATTGACCAAACAATACGTTGTCGCCAACTTTAACGTCCATTGCACGCACATCACCACCATCAGTAATACGTCCATTACCTGCGGCAATAATTTCACCACGGTTAGGCTTTTCTGTTGCACTATCTGGAATAATAATTCCACCTGCTGAAGTACGTTCTTCTTCAGTGCGACGAACTAATACACGGTCATGTAAAGGTCGAATACTCATTTCTACTCCTAAAAACTATTTAATTATCAATATCTAGTAACATTTTCAAAGAGAGAGACGAACGTAAATTCAGCACTCTCAATATGTGAGTGCTAATAATAAGGACGGTTCAATAAAATTCAAGAGAAAGAATGATTTTTCTTAATTGATGTAGGACAAGG
>JAGLEV010000078.1 GCA_023144895.1 Thiotrichaceae bacterium | reverse complement strand
GGCTTAAGATTAATCCCATTAACAATACTCATTGTGTCGTCCAAAACACGTTTGGCACCAATAAAATATTGATAGCGCTCTATTTCACTAAAACTCTCATGTCGACGAACTTCAGGAATACCATTTTCTTGAGAAAGGTGAAGTACTAAACCTTTACCAATATAAACACCGACATGAGCACCCCATGCATTATCCTCAGAATGGTATAGCATTAAATCTAAGCACTCAAAGTTAGAATCATCAACGACCAATGTATTTTCAGTATCTTCCCAAAGATTGCTAGAGCGTAAAGGCGGGATTTTTTTACCACAATCTCGTAATAGTTCATACGCAAACAATTGACAGTTTGCTCCTTTTTCAAAAATAGAATGGTGTAAATGATCGACAGGAATTTGTTTTGGATTATATTTTATCGTTAAAAAATCTATGGGTATTTTCATTATTACCACTTAATTATACGAATTAAGGTTGCATAATAACATTATAATCTGATACTTCTAGCATCAACGTTATAATAAACAAATACCTACTACTTTTATTAGTTTTATATTGAGCTTATGGGTCTAATAAAAAGTCGTATTCTTAATCGGTGAAAAAAGCCATAAACTCACTTAGAAGACTGCTTAAAACAACTCAGCTCATCAATCACTTCTTCCTCAGCCAACTCCTCAGCTAGCTTTTTTTCCTTCTCTTCTTCCTTTAAAAACTCATCGATTTTTTCTTTTTTCTTTGTCGCTTCTTGAAGCTTTAGTTGTGTCGCTTCACGGTATTGAATTGATTGCTTTACTTTATTTTCTCGATCAGGAATCTTATCTTTCAGCTCAACTTCTCGTATTCTTAACATCTCTAAGCTGGCATTATAACCATGCATTTTATTCGCAGGAAAATGCCCTTCAAGCAAGGCATTGAACATCGACTTTTCTTCATTACCACGCCATAGATGATACTCAGAATATTCTTTCTTTGCTTTATCTAGTGATTCTTCTGCCTGTCTTACTTTAACCTTTGCTCGTTGTAATTCAGTCAATAGTCGCTCTATTCGCCGACTACGCATTTGTTGTAGTAATGCTAAGCTCATTAAGCTACCACCTTAGTAAGAACCACCAATAATCTGCGTTAAAATCGCTACGGTTTGCTCAAAACTCAAATATTCTTGAGTCTTCTGCTGTAAAAAAGCATTGATCTCAGTGATCTTATCAATCGCCTCATCCGCAAGGGGATCAGAGCCACGAGTATATTCCCCGACGCGTAATAAGAATTCTATTTCCTCATACTTAGCCACTAATTCACCCATTCTAGAAGCAACGTGCTGATGCTCGGGTGTGACAAGTGCAGGCATTACTCGGCTCAAACTATCTAAAATATCAATCGCTGGGTAATGATTTTTTGCCGCCAACTTTCGTGACAGCACGATATGACCATCAAGTAAGGAGCGTATCTCATCAGCAATCGGTTCTGACATATCATCGCCCTCTACTAATACCGTATAGAATGCTGTAATCGAACCTTTATCATTACAACCTGCTCGCTCAACTAACTTGGGTAACTCAGCAAAAACAGAAGGAGGAAAACCACGACGTGCTGGAGCTTCTCCTGCGGCTAAACCGATTTCTCTTTGCGCTCTAGCAAAACGGGTGACCGAGTCCATCAGTAATAAAACATTCTGCCCCTGATCACGAAAATATTCTGCAACAGCGGTTGCAACATAGGCTGCTTTTAAACGCTCTATCGCAGGGCGATCCGAAGTAGAAACAATTAACACGGTTTTCTTTAAACTTTCCTCACCTAAAGAATCTTCAATAAATTCTCGTACTTCCCTGCCACGCTCACCAATTAAAGCCACCACATTAACATCAACATTCGCATGAGAAACCAACATACTAATAAAAGTACTCTTACCAACACCTGCAGCAGCAAATATTCCCATACGTTGACCCACACCACAGGTCATTAAGCCATCCATTGCTTTAATCCCTAATGCCAACGGGGCAGAAATTTTACTTCGTGATAATGGATCAGGAGAATCATTAATTACTGGGTAGGTTTCATTAAAGACACGCTCCCGCCCACCATTATCAATAATATTACCCACACCATTCAAGACACAACCCAATAAATCAGGGCCTACTGGAATCTCTAGTCGAGTGCCTGTTGCGATCACTTGAGTACTCGTTGACATGCCACTCATATCACCAATCGGTGCAAGCAAGACTTCATTATGTTCAATACCAATCACTTCAGCAGGAATTCCTTTATCATGCTGTGAATTTTTTAATATACATAATTCGCCAATCGTTGCCTGTGGTAAAACCGCCCGAACGACGGTTCCTGCAATTTGTAAAATACGACCATTCAAAGTTAATGGCTGACATTTGTCAATGGCTTCATTCAATGATTCACAAATATATTTAAGTGGCATAATTAACCTGCAATCTCAATTTTACCAATGGGACGCAATTGAACCTGTCGGGTGAGTTCCTCAAAGGAAAGTACGGGAATAGTGATTCCAATCGTTCCCATGTGGGCACTTAAAAAACGACGTAAATCAATCGATGTTAATAACACAGGTCGAGCTTGAAGATCTGCTAAAATACGTGCCTGCTCTTCATTCTGTGTCAAGGCTGCACGTAGGCGCTCAGAGCTATTTTCATCCAAGGCAAGATGGGATCCATTGGGTGTTTGACGAATGCTTTGTTGAATCATACTTTCTGTTGCAGGATCCAATAAATACACTGGCAGTACATTACTACCATAAGTAAATGCATGACTAATCTGACGCTTTAATCCCGAACGAACATACTCTGTCAATGCGGCGGTATTTTTTTCTGTTTCCCCCCACTCTGCTAGTGTTTCTAGAATTTGACGTAAATTCTTAATAGAAATCTGCTCGTCAACCAGCTTACGCAAGACTTCAGTCACTTTCGGTAGTGGCACATGTTGCTGTGTTTCTTTCACTAATTCACCATAACCCAAGGTTTCTAACTTAGTAAACAAGCCATGGACTTCTTGGATACCAATAAACTGCCCTGCATTGGCTTTTAACACATAATCTAAATGGAAGGCTAAAATACCTTCTGGTTCAATCATTGTGACATCATGTTGATTAAGCTGTGGCTCATAATTTTTCTCTACCCAAAGCGTCGGTAAACCGGGCAAAAAATCATCCCCTTGTTGATAGGGTATCGAGATGCCATCTAACTCTTTTTTAGAATGCTTAACAAAGACACGGTTCAATCCTAGCTGCCCTTCCGCGACAGGAACACCTTGAATAGAAATACGATAACCATCATCACCCATTTCATCATTAAGACGTAAGCTAATACCTTGAACAACCACTCCCATATCACGATAAAAATGACGGCGTATCTCAACAAGTTTGGTATTTAATAAAGAAGGTGTCAGGTAATTTCTAGCATTACTAGTAATCTCCACGAGTACAGGTGTCACAGCTTCTTGATCATTCTTTGCGGCTCTTTGCAAAGCAGCAACACTATCTTGTTCATGGTCTTCCGTGCCAATCACTGAGACAATATTTTCTTTATGGAATTTGTGATTATTTACCTTGCTCATCACGACCCCCATAGTGCCAAGAACAATACCAATAATCATAAAGATAGCGGTTGGAAAACCAGGAACAAAACTCATCAAAAAGACCACGGCGGACGAAATTAATAAGGCATTAGGCTGGGCTAATAACTGTGTACCAATATCCTGTCCTAGATTGGTATTTTCATCAACAGCGACTCGGGTAACAATAATACCTGCAGTAATAGAAATAAAGAGTGCTGGAATCTGTGAAACCAGACCATCGCCAATGGTAAGAATAGAATAAATACTCGCAGCTTCACCTACTGACAAACCTTGTTGCAACATTCCTACTGAGATTCCCCCCAGAATGTTAACAAAGATGATCACCATTCCTGCAATCGCATCACCTTTAACAAACTTTAAGGCACCATCCATAGAACCATAAAGCTGACTTTCCTTTTCTAGTTTCGTCCGCTTAGTACGAGCTTCCTCGACGGTAATAACTCCTGAGCGCAAATCACTATCAATACTCATTTGCTTACCCGGCATTGCATCCAGAGAGAAACGTGCGCCAACTTCTGCAACTCGCTCAGAACCTTTGGTAATAACGATGAACTGTACGATAGTAATAATGAGGAAAACAACAAAACCTACAACCAAGTTACCCGCAACAACAAAGTCACCAAAGGTTGTGATAATTTGCCCTGCATCAGCCTGCAATAAAATCAATCGAGTTGAGGCAATACTCAACGACAAACGAAATAAAGTGGTTAATAGTAAAACAGAGGGAAAGGCAGAGAATGATAAGGGGGAAGGTAAGTAAACCGAGATAACCATCAACATGATGGTGCCACCCATATTGAGGGCGATAAATAAATCCAATATCCATGTTGGCATCGGTAAAATCATAATGAATGCGATGGTCACCAAAAAAATGGCCAGTACAATATCATTACGTTTCGTTATATTAAGTAGTATTTCTTGCATTCTATCGCTTAACACTTCTAACCTCTTTTATTATTGGGTTAAACGATTTTATTTACCCCTGTATGATTGTTATTTTATATTTTTTAATACTTTATACTTGAAATAAGTCTTCCAAACCCACCATCACCAATAACTGCCTTACTTCATTATTAGGATTTGCAATTGCTAGACCACCAGGATATTGGTTTTTATTGATATAGGTATTTAATAATACTCTCACTCCATCTGCTGTTACAGAAGGTACTAGCTCTAGGTCAATCACAATCAATTTACCCTCCATAAAACTTTGTTCAATTAAGGAGGCTTCTAGCTTTGGTGATAAAACAGCATCAAGATTACCCGATAACACAACACTATATAGTTGTTCTTTTTCAATAACTTTAATACTTTGCTTCATGATTTACCTAAATAAATTTTAAATTATGGGTTTAACAAATAACACATCTTTCTTAATAGCAATGACCCGAACTTTAGTCCCTGAAGGGCTATCATCTCCACGTAGTTTCCAGTTTTCCCCTTGCATTGTTATCTCTGCCTTACCACTTTCAATGGCTTGTTCTAAAGTAATTTCTTCATTCAGTAAGTACTTACCCGGATAGGCAACCAATAAACTGTAAAAACTATCTTTAATAAAACTTAAAAAGCGCACAACTGAAGGGCCGAAAAAGAAGACCAATAAAAAAATAACAATCTGCCAACTCCAATAGTCATAGGGCCAAAACAAAATAAGTAGACCCGTCACTGAAGCGGCAATCGCTAGCCATTTGGGTATATTGTTAGGCAATATTTTACTTAATGTCACCATCGGCTCATTCAGTAAATCTAAGACTTTACCCATCCGAGGATTAATATATTGAAGATAACGCTTTGAAATAAGTCTTTTATAGTAGCTAATTTGTTGCTGTAAATTATTAGTATTATTATCTGGCATTATTTTTCATTTTATTTTCTAGTTACAAATACCTTGACCTTTGGCTCAGATATTCTTCAGTCGATGAGAACTTCAGTCCATCATTGGATAGGCTAAAGTCTGACCTACTTGGTTGAGACCCCAAAGTGTCTCAGATTCAAAGATAAGTGTACAAGAGAGCGACTAAAGACTAGATACTTTCAGACTAGCTGGGGTATTTCGCTGAATAAAGGCTTTAAAAGTTTATCATCTGAAACAGTGGATATGCTCTAAGTCAAAATCTGCTAATATTTATACTACTCATAATCAATAAGGCGTTATACTCATCGGCTAAGCTAACAACCTGATTAAAATTAAAGTAATGAGCGATTCAAAACAAGCGATAGTAAAGAGTGAAAAGAGTGCTCCTGATTCACTGCAAACATTTGAAACTAGATGGAAATATGCAATTGCACCCGCAATGCTTACCTTTGTATTATTAATCGGTTTTATGTTCTATCTTATTTATGGAATGCTACAACGCATGCAAGATCTCTCTAGAGATATTAATGCGATGAGTGTTGTTATTATAGAAGCGATGCCTGTTATGCAGGGTGGTATTCTGGGCATGTCATCACGTATGCAGTATGTTGGTGAAGACATGAGCAAGATGTCTGGAAATATGGAAGACATGAGCAAGGCAATTGTTGATAGTATGCCAAAGCTAGAAAAAAATGTTGCTAGTATGTCTAACAATGTAGAAGAGATGACAGTTGCAACGACCTCGATGTCAGAAACCACCCATAATATGGGGCAGAATCTTTGGGATATGAATCGTAACTTTTCCAAGCCATTATCAGCAATGAATAAGATGCTCCCTTGGTCTAATAATATTCAACCTGCTTATCCCCCTCCAAGACCTATGCCACAACGTAGTACAATGGGTGCTCCAATGCATCGTGCTCCTGTAATAACACCTGCAGCACCACGACAGCCAGTACAGCCAGCAACACCAGAACTTAAAGTCGTTAATGCAGAAACAGTTAGCCTCAAATCAGGTAAGAATAAGTACCATGGCTTTTGCGCTAGTTGTCACGGTATTCATGGTGAAGGCGGTGTTGGACCTTTGATACAAGGCAAATCTTCTGCTGATATTATTCATATACTGGAAGAGTACCGTAGTGGTAAAAGAACAGGAACGATGACAGGAGTTGTTGAAATTTTATCTACCGATGATATTAAGAATCTTGCTAGATTTATTTCCAGTGATCAGCTGTAGCTTGATTCCTCTTGAAGACTTCAAGATCAAACCTACACCTCTGCCTCTTTGCTAAACTCTGATTAAATCTAATCATTATTATAATATAAGCATTCAATTACAAACCTAAACTGAGTAATAACTATTATGGTAGTTTTACTTCATATCACATTTATTCTGAGCAGAATATAGTCACATTGCTATTAAAAACAAAGGTAAACAGTACAATACAGCTTTCCAACATGGAACCGTGAGAATAATCGCCTGTCTAATGACATGATGCTAATACAGTTGTACTAAGCTGATCACAGCCAGATGTGTCAAATAAGATAAGGAAAGGAAAGCTTATGTTTAAACGATTATTTTTAATAGTCCTTGCTCTACTATTTGTTAGCTGTAGCACTCCAAAACCAAGTGAGTACAGCTTATCAGCACAGGGTATGTTAGATAAGCATCGTGCCCTGTGGAAAAAAACAAATATCCGTGACTATCGTTATGAATTTCAACGAAGTTGTTTCTGTCTGCATGATTTTACAAAACCTGTATTAATTCGTGTGAAAAACAAGACTGTTGTTGATGCCCGCTTTAAAGACAATAATAAGCCACTCTCTAATAAATTCAAAGACAACCGCCAAACAATGAATAAAATGTTTGATACCATACAACAGGCGATTAATAAAAAAGCCTATAACATTAAGGTTCGTTACAACTCACGATATGGATACCCTGAGTCTGTTACTGTGGATTATAATCAGCAAATGGCTGATGAAGAACTCTATTTAAAGGCTAGTCATTTTAAGGTTGAATAAGCTAGTCTTTTTAAATACCGTCTTAGTCATTTTTATTTTTTGGTCATAAGTTTATTGATATAGAGGGTGATATTGCGCTAGAATTAATCAATCTATAGAAAAATAGATGATGATATGAACGAGTAGTGATAATGATTCTCATCGGGAGAAAGAGGCAAGGTAAAGCTTTTCTTAAGAATATAGCCTAAACTGTTGATATAATTGACGAGTAATAAAGTACATTAAGAAGAATCCCCCGATAGCTGATTTATAACGATATATAGCACCAAAAAGCACTAAGAAACTGAGAGGTAGATAGAAATGCAGTACTCTCCCGATAAAGGTCTTATTTTTTTATTAAAAACAAATAACTACAAGGGTAGAGGTGCTAATTGACCGGACTTTT
>JAGLEV010000077.1 GCA_023144895.1 Thiotrichaceae bacterium | reverse complement strand
GACCGGACTTTTGAACGGGATGAAAGCCTTCCATTTGGTTAGCCTATAGACTGGCTCAATTTAGGTGCTAAACTCACCTAAAATTTAAGCTATAGAGAAAAAACAGTCGACTAAAGAGTCGTTTAGCCTTGTCACTGCTTTTCAAGCACTCTTTTGTTTTGGAAGCAGCTTAGAAGTGGTGGCATTCATTGGTTAAACAATTGGATTTATTAGATTTAACCATCGAATAAAGGAGCGCCGATTTTTGGTATTGTTTCACCCATACTTGGGCTGTCAGAAATTACAAACGACTTTGGAATGAAAGATGATTTAGTCTCATTTTTCAATGAATAAGTTATCGCTTACCCATTCGCTCCCATTGCTCTAGCCACTCGCTTAATGGCACTAGAGGGAATATATTGGTCAAGTATGCCATCTTCTTCTAGCATATTGACTAAGGCAGGGTCAGCAACAACAGGAATACCTTCTTTCTTAGCAATTTGCACCATTTGAAGACTCATTCGATCACGACCTATTGCCAATAAGATGGGGAGTGCCATCCCCTCTTCATACATTAGTGCCGCTGTTTTACGCATTCCTGCAATAACAACTCTTGATTGGCGAATTTGGTCTTTTACATCTTGTTCTAATAAGCGTCGTTGTTCTGATTTTCGCTCACCTTTAATCTCTGGATCACCTTCCATATTTTTATATTCACGCTTTATTTCATCCTTACTCATGCGTTGATCTTTGCGAAACTGCATTTTCTGAAAGATAAAATCCATCATTACCATTAAAATTAAAATAGGAATGAGAATAAACATCATCTTTTTAAGCATATAGGTAAATACAGCAAACTGACAATTGAGATCACATTGTCCAATGTCGTGCATATATTCACTAATTGCTGTACGTACAATGAATATAACAATAATACTCATTGTTACTATTTTTAAAATAGAAAGCAGTGTTTTTATTACTTGTTTCATTGAAAAAATACGCTTAAATCCAGCAATTGGATTAACTTTTTCAGGCTTAGGTTTTATAGGGTCTAATGAGAATAAAAAGCCAAATTGTACCAAATTTCCCATAATACCAGCGACTAACATGAGTCCAGTAAAAGGTAGCATTATTTTTAAAATAACCACATCCAGCCAAAGTGATAATGAAAGATCTAACGCACTGTTAAAATCACGATCATAGGCATAGACTCCGACTGAGCTAATATAGGCTTGCAATGTTGATGAAAACCAATCCCAGCTATACCAGAAGTAAAAAACACCTAATATAATCATCATTAAGGGCACAAACTCTTCACTACGAGCAACCTGTGCCTTTTTTCTGGCATCTTGCAGTTTTTTCGGGGTCGGCTCTTCTGTTTTACTACTCTTATCTCCACTCATTTGAAAATGTCATCCAAGAGATGAAAGATATCTGCAAATTTTAGGAAAGATTCACGCATATAACGTGACAAATAAGTCATATAGAAAATAATTAATAATAATGCAATACCACTTTTTATTGGCATCATTAATAAGAAGATATTAAGCTGAGGAACATAGCGAGCAATCAATGCTGCACCAATTTCAACAATAAACATGGTGGCAACAATAGGACCTGCAATCAGTGCTGCGGTATAAAAAATTAAAGAGAACTGTTCAAGAAAAATACCTGCATCGGCTATTTCTAATTGTGGATAAAAACTAACAATCGGCCAAGAGATATAGCTCAATAGAATTAACTTAATAATGAGCAGAAAGCCACCCGTAGTGAATAATAGAGTAACCGCTAATTTAGCAAAAAAATCTCCTAATGCAGATGTCTGATCTGCAAGAATATTGGAGAACATTTGCCCACTCATACTGCCACGTTGGGTATCAATGAGAAATCCTGCTGAGCTTAGACTCCAAAAAGGAATGCTGACCAAAAAACCCAGCATAAAGCCAATAGCAAACTCCTTAATAATGATCATGCCGATGGAAGTCATGCTGTTTGGAGCAGTCGCAATTTGATCAAAATTAATAGGAGCAGCATAGGCGGCAATCAACATAACGACAGCATTTCTAGCTAAGCCTGGTATGACCGTTTGCCCTAAGAAAGGCATCGCAATGAAAGCCCCTAGAATTCTAGGGATGGTAAGCACTAGGGTCAAAAACCACAACTGTTCTTGCCCTGCGCTAATCATCGAGTATCCAGTATAGGAAATTGGGTAAAGATATTGATCGCAAATTCATAGAGTTCAGGGCCAAGCCAACGTATTGTCACAGAGATAGCAACAATAATAGCGACCAATTTAAAGGCATGCGGCAATGTTTGCTCTTGAATACTGGTGAGTGCTTGTAACAAACTAATAATTAATCCAACAACGGTGGCAACGATTAAAATAGGCATTGATAAATAGAGCACCAGCTCTAATGCCAGTGTTGCTTGGTAGGTAATGTACTCATGTCCCATAATATAAAGTCGCTAATAGTGATAGCTAAGAATAAGCCCATGAGTTAATCGAGACCAACCATCGATAAGGATAAACAGCAAGATTTTAAAGGGCAATGAAATCATAACAGGAGCAACCATAATCATTCCCATTGATATCAATATATTCGCTATGATAAGGTCGATGACAATAAAGGGAAGATATAACAAAAAGCCTATTTGAAAAGCAGAGGTTAATTCACTCACTAAAAAGGAGGAGGTCAACACTAATAGGTGATCTTCAGTCACGCCATCAGAGTATTTTTTAGGCCATATTTTCTTTGTAGTTTCTGAGAAGAATCGTAATTCCTCAGGTTTTGAATTACGCTTTAAAAAGGCTTTAACTGGCTCTAGACCATCACGCAAAGCATCTTGAACTCTTGGATTTTGAATATCTGCAATACTGACATCGTGTGCTTGGAAACGCTCATAAGCATTCATTCCAATAGGTGCCATAATGTACATCGATAAGATAATAGCGATGCCATTGACCGCTAAATTAGGAGGTGCTTGTTGTAGACCTAATGCACTACGTATCATATGCATTACGACAACAATTTTTACAAATGAGCTAATAAGTACAGCAATAAAAGGTGCCATCCCCATAACGGACAATACACCCAGCAAGGCGATAGGATTTGGAAAACTATCCATTATGTATTTTCTACCACAATAGGCTCTAATAATTTAGTGATTTTAACCCCTAGCTGACCTTCAATATCAATCAGCTCTCCCATACCAATGACTCGATTTAAAGATCGAATGGTAACGGCTTGTGTCACAGGAGTGTTTAAGTTAACAACCGAACCTTGAGTCAATGACTGCACTTCTTTGAAAGGTAGTACAAGATCACCTAAATCAAAGGTGAGACGAATCGGAATGTCTGCAATACTGGTAATAGCATTCTGATTAGATATATCCGACATCGTTGTTGCTCCTGTTTCTAAAATAAGTTGTGCCGCTTGAAACTGCACTTGGAAACTGTCTCCAGAAGCTAGTCTAAGTTTAGCTTTACCTCTTTCTGCAGAGAGGTCGATTAGTAAGATATCAGCTGATTCCAACTGATTGATCTCAATGATTTTTAGTTCTAATGAGCCTATTTCAACCCATAGATCTGTGAGTTGGTTTAGCCAATAATTCTGTGTTTGAGCACTAGGCCAATAGCTTAATATTTGCTGCATCACTGGATGTAATTTGTCATGCATTAGTACGACAATACGGGACTCTTCCTGTGTCGTATTATCATGAAACTTTAACCATAATGATGATGAGTTATCAGTAGTGGGTCGTAGTTTTAAAAAGCTAATAATACGAACTTGAGTGTTGGTGTGAAATGAAAATGCAGTAAGCAATGGCTTTAATACGGTTTCAATTAATTCAGAGCGTAAATCGACAGGAAGTTGATCTAGTTTTTTCCCCGCTAAAAACTTATAAAGATGCTGACTAAATGGCCATTCGGATAACCACATAGAGGCTGGTACTCGATCAATTTCAACCAGTAAACCTAGTGTATAACTATCCATATTCCACTCAGGTGAGCTGATGGAAAGTGAGTAAGATCGTGCTTGATCACCAAGACTAAATACAAATTGGTTTTCTTTTCTTGCTAACTCATTCATCCAACGAAACTGTTCACGGCTTATTGTAGGAATAGATAATTTCTTATGATTTTTAATACGTAAGGCCATCGCAATTATGGGTCTATGTTATTTTGTTGTTATATACCGACCTTAATTGTATGTGAGCTAATAATTATTTTCTAACAAGCTAGATAGACGGCGTAGATAGAATAGATTAAGCGTAACTATAACGAAAAAGCCCCCAAAGAATGACTCCTTTGAGGGCTTTATTTTAACTCCCCTAAACTTCAGGGGATCATACAATCAACTTAGTGTGTATGAATTTCACCAGTAACATCTTTACCTGCTTTCAGGTCTATCTCGAATGGGAAGTCATTGCCTGTTCCAGCTTCTGCTTTGAAGACATAACCATCCTTATCATTGTCTACCAACCAACCATTCCAGTCACCAAACTTACCGTAACCGTGTGTGGCTACCAATGTACCGTCATCAAGCTTCTTAACTCCCTTAAGGATGATGTCACCTTTGTTTGTCCAAAGCTTTGCAGTTGAACCGCCATCCCAGATGAACTTAGCATTATCAGCAAACATGCTACTTGATGCAGGATGCTTACCTGGTGTAACCATCGTCATGACTGGATCTGTTGGGCCTGTTGGACCTGTTGGACCTGTT
>JAGLEV010000076.1 GCA_023144895.1 Thiotrichaceae bacterium | reverse complement strand
CAACCAACAGTAAAAGAGAAGCAAAAATATTTTATCAATCACCTTTGATGCACGGTGAGGCTATCTTTATTGCTCATGAAAATATAGTGTTCTTATCGCTACTGACTCTTTAAATTTAATCGTTGTATTATAATAGGGTAAGACAGGCTTCAGTCCGTCAAATAATAACACACAACGAAACTGATGGACTAAAGTTCGACCTGCAATCTAGAACAGTAGCATTAGATTATTGGATAAGGAGAGAGTGGTATTTTATGGCATAATACCGATGTTTATTCTATTTTCACGACAATATTGGCTCTATTTCAAAAGTAATAAAATAACAACAAGCCCATTAAAATTGATTAACCCTCTTAAAGCAAATCCGCATAAAAACACCCCAACCTATCAATAAAACAAAGAAAACTTGTCAAATATCATAAATACAATGCTGTCCTAATGGTACTCTGATGTCGTTTGCTGTACCCTCCAAGAGCTATATTCAAGGACATTATTTATGAGCTTTACTTCGCTTGGTCTGTCAGAGCCATTATTAAAAATTATTCAGCAACAGGGTTATTCTGAACCTTCGCCAGTACAAAAAGAATCCATTCCTATCGCGCTTGCAGGTCGAGACCTTCTTGCAGCAGCACAAACAGGTACGGGTAAAACGGCAGGGTTTACATTACCTGTATTACAGCGTTTAGCTAAAGGGCAAAAAGCAGGTGCTAATAGTGTCCGTGCATTAATTATTACCCCGACACGTGAGCTTGCTGCTCAGGTTAATGCCAGCGTTGAAACTTATGGTCAAAATCTTGACCTCACTTCTGCCGTTGTTTTTGGTGGTGTAAAAATTAACCCACAGATGATGAAGCTTCGACGTGGTGTTGATATTTTGGTTGCCACACCAGGACGTTTGCTGGATTTGTACAATAAAAATGCCTTACATTTTAAAAAACTAGAAATTCTTGTATTAGATGAAGCCGATCGTATGTTGGACATGGGCTTTATCCACGATATTAAAAAGGTATTAGCCGTATTACCCAAGCAACGTCAAAATTTATTATTCTCTGCAACTTTCTCCCCACAAATTCGTAAGCTTGCAAAAGGTTTAGTTAATAACCCTGTTGAGATTTCTGTAACACCTAGAAATACAACAGCAACAACGGTAACGCAGTGGATTCACCCTGTTGATAAAAAGCGCAAAGCGGCACTATTAGCAGAATTAATTAAAAGTAAAAAATGGCATCAGGTACTAGTCTTTTCACGAACAAAGCGCGGAGCTAATAAGCTGTCCGCTTTTCTTAACGACAAGGGTATCAATGCCGCCCCCATCCATGGCAATAAAAGCCAAGCAGCTCGTACTAAAGCATTAGCTGGCTTTAAAAATGGTAAGGTGCAAGTCTTAGTCGCCACGGATATTGCGGCACGTGGGATTGATATTGACCAACTACCACAAGTGGTTAATTTTGATTTACCCGATGTTGCTGAGGATTATGTACATCGTATTGGTCGTACAGGGCGTGCTGGTTCAACAGGTACGGCTATTTCGCTTGTTTGTGCTGACCAAGTAAAACAGCTTTCTGATATTGAACACTTTATTAAACGCCTCTTAGATCGTCAGTTAGTTGATGGTTTTGAGCCTGAGCATGATGTGCCAGTAACGAGCTTGGATAAACGTATTGCTGCTCCTAAGCAAACAGGCAATGGTGGTAATAGAAGAGGTGGAAACCGCAATCAAGGTCGTCGAGGTAATAGTAATAACTCTCAACCTAATACAAATGCTAAAAAGAGAAGACGTAGACCTCGTAAACCGAAGGTAGCAACAACGTAGACTCTTTAACCATGGAAATAAGTGCTATCGGTAAAATACACTCTTGTTTTACCGATAAATTTGGCACTCCTCGACAACCCAACTTAGTCCCCTTAGCACAAGCAGAGTTACGTTTATATCCTGACTACTCTAGCATTGAAATAGTGAGAGGCTTAGAAACATTCTCTCATCTTTGGCTGATTTTTAAATTTCATCAAACAGAAAGTCAAGGCTGGAAGCCACTAGTACGCCCTCCTCGTTTAGGTGGTAATCAACGTATTGGTGTCTTTGCCTCTCGTTCAATGTATCGCCCCAATGGACTAGGTCTCTCGGTATGTAAGCTAGAGCGAGTTGAGCAACAAAAAAAGCAAATCACACTGCATCTATCGGGCATTGACTTGATTGATGGCACACCTATTATCGATATTAAACCTTATTTACCCTACTCTGATTATATTGATAGTGCCATTGCTGGCTATGCACCCAATACACCAGAGACAAATATCACCGTACAGTATACCAATAATGCCACTCAACAATGTGCTGAGCAACAAGCCTCACATCCTGCACAACTAGCAGAACTCATTACACAAATCCTCCTACAAGACCCTCGTCCAGCATTTCATCAGCACAATGAAACAGCAAGAATTTATGGCATGAAGCTCTATCAACTCAATATCCAGTGGACTTATAATAATCAACAGATTACAGTGTTATCTATTGAAGCCTGATTGTTATCAATAACAACTGCTTACTTATAACACTCCCACAATACGCGCGACAGCCAATGATTAAAGCTATGACACGACGTTTATTACTTATTATCCTACTGGTCATTGTAATGCCAGTGTTTTCTGCATCGGATCAATCTACAAAAAAAGAGCCTGTAGAGCCACAGCCCGCTGTGTTGATGATTAAATCACAAGAAACACTAAAGGAGTTACCTGAAAAAATACGTAATTTACTAAAGAAGTATAAAATCCCTAAAGAAAATATTAGTATTTTAGTTCAAGACCTTAATACCGATAAGCCACTACTTAGCCATAATCCCACGACTCCCCGCAATCCAGCATCAACAATGAAGCTACTGACAACTTATGCTGCATTAAAGGTATTAGAACCTAACTATACATGGCGCACTGAAGCTTGGGTGCGAGGCACGATTAAGGAGGGGGTTTTAAAAGGAGACTTAATTCTTAAAGGCTATGGTGATCCTTTTCTTGTTCATCAAAACTATTGGAAGTTTGTACAAGGTATTCGTGAAAAAGGTCTCCATACCATTAAGGGGAAAATTATTATTGATAATAGTTTTTTCACCGTAGGCAAACAAAATAGAGCTGCTTTTGACCAGCGTCCTTTACGCGCTTATAATGCCTTACCCTCTGCATTAATGTACAATTTTCAGACTAGCCGATTTTTATTCCGTCCTGATAAAAAAAATAATAAAATAGAAATTATTCCTTATCCATGGATACCGAATTTTAACTATATTAATAATGTTAAGCTACAAAAGGGGCGCTGTAAACGCAGGCATTACCGACCAAAATTTAAGCTTACTGATCAATCATTAACAATTAGTGGGTCTTATTCGGCCCAATGTGGTCAGCAATTTATAATGAAGGTGCTTTCTAAACCACCTGAGCATGCCTTTAATGCTTTTCGAGATTTTTGGCGTAATACGGGTGGAAAACTACAAGCTAAGATGAAAATAGGTAAAGTAAGAAAAGGCGATACTCGATTCCATATCTATTACTCCAACAGTTTAAGTGAGCAAATCCGCAAGATTAATAAATGGAGTAATAATGTGATGACACGTCAGTTATTACTCACTCTAGGAGCCAAGGCTAAAGGACGACCTGGAACGATGGTCAAGGGACGCGCAGCTATTTTTGATGCACTGAATGAAGTCGGTATCAATACTCAGAAGATGGTGATTGATAATGGTTCTGGCTTATCACGAATAGCACGTGTATCTGCTCAGCAACATGCCAGCCTTCTAATAAGAGCTTGGCGTGATAAATTTATGCCTGAGTTCTTATCTTCACTATCCTTATCAGGCTTGGATGGCACCTTGGTCAATCGCTTTAGAAATGATGATATGCGTGGTCGTTCACATATGAAAACAGGTTCCCTAAATAATGTTCGTTCTATTGCTGGCTATATGCTTAATCGGAAAGGTCGTTGGATGGTTGTTGTTATGCATCATAATGGTGCTAAGGCCAGTAGTGGTCGAGGGGCTAAAATTCAAAACACCTTATTACAGTGGGTCTTTGAGCAATAAGGCTTTATAGGCAAGGTAAATAATAGGAAATTCAATTAACGTGCATTATCTCTTTTACTCTATTGTTATTATCGTAGCGATTACTACCGCAACAGGTGGGTTCGCAAGGACACCTAAGGATTCTTCAGGAAATGAAAGAAGAGCACCACTTGAGCTTAGTGGTGTTGAAGGTGAGCTAGAAAAAAATATTCGTGCACGATTTCCTGCCTTTAAACCAAAATGTAGTGCCAAGATTGAAACACTGAGTAAATACAAAAAGTCCTTAATAGGGAAAGTAAAAAAAGCTAGTAGGTCAATGGGTTACTATCATATAGATACTGATTTTAGCGTGCAAAGTAATAAAAACTGCTGGGCTGTCAAGCTTAATGTTAAAGCAGGAGAGCCTGTACGTGTTAATAAGCAAGATATTATCTTTAGTGGGGAAGGAAAAAATAACACTATTTTTACCTCTCTCAAAAAGCCCTATGCTATTCATGACCCTCTCAACCATCAGCTTTATAAAGACTATAAGTCTCAATTAGAAAAAATTGCACAAGAAAATGGCTATCTAACAGCAAGCTTTAAAGAAAAAGAAATCTTTGTTAAAAAAAAGAATAAAACAGCGCAAATTAAATTGCACTATGATACTGGTCAACGTTATCGGTTTGGAAAAATTAATGTTTCACAGGAAATACTAGGTGACAAATATCTCCAGCGCTATTTAATATTGAAAAAGGGTGAGTTATTTACCTCTAGACGACTCATTGAACAACAACGACTATTTCAATCTAGTGGTTACTATGCTGCTATTAATATTAAGGCAGATTATAAAGAAGCCACTAATGGTCAAGTTCCTATTACTATCTCCTTAACCTCTAAGAAACGTAACCATTATCGTGGAAAAATAGGTTATGGTACGAACACAGGAATACGCGCCAGAGTCGGTATGAATCGCCGCTGGACAAGTTCTTCAGGCAAAAAATTAGATATTTCCCTTGGTTTATCACAATATATTAATGATATATCCGTACAGTGGACAATCCCCAAGAATAATCCCTTAAAAAATAATACGGTGACTTTCCTTAGCTACAAGAATGAAAATATTAATGATATTCATAGTCGCTCCTTTAAGCTGGGTGTTATTGGGACAACCCTACAAGAAGCTGATTGGACACGTTCACTATCACTGACTCACTTATCGGATCGCACAAAAGCTAAGGGACAAAGCGAAGTAACATCTGAACTCACTTTACTGGGAATTGAATATGCCACAGTACGTGCTAAAGATCGTCTTTTTCCTAAGGACGGCTGGCGTACAAAAATCTCCGCGGAGGGGGCCTTAGATAAACTATTGAGTGATGCTTCTGTTCTCCAGTTAAAAGTTCATGCCAAAAATATCAATACTTTTAACAAAGCTCGCTTTATTACACGCTTTGATTTTGGCACTACTTTAGGTGAATCACTTGATGACCTACCAAAAGACTTACGTTTTTTCTCTGGTGGGCTTAACCATGTTCGTGGCTATAATTTTGAATCACTCGGTGAAGTTAATTCATCAGGCTCGATTGTTGGTGGTAATAAATTAGCAGAACTAAGCTTTGAAGTTGATTACCCTATCTTTAAGCAATGGAGTATCGCAGGCTTTGTTGATGCGGGAAATGCCTTTGATGATTTTGAGATAGATGACATTAAAGTGGGTGTGGGTGCTGGACTACGCTGGCATTCACCGCTTGGTCCTGTACGCATTGATTTAGCAAGCCCGATGGATGATCCTTCTGATGTTCATATTCATCTTAGTATTGGAACGGATTTGTGAAGGTATTTAAGCTTCTTGCCAACTTAATGCTACTGAGTATCGTGCTCTGTATTATTGCTATCCTACTCATTAGCACCCCTCTAGGCACTAAAACGGTCAGTAAATTAATCAACAACACAGAGACGGGTCTTGAGCTAAAGGGTGCAAAGGGTAGCATACTAACAGGGCTAGAATTTGAAGATATTCATTGGCATGATACTGAAACAGAAGTCGATGTACAGTTAAAACAAACGACTCTAAAACTGAGTAAATTATCTTATATTAAAAAGGGTATACAGGTAGCAGACCTCTCCACGAATCAACTCATTATCACCGTACCGATAACAAAGGATGATAAGGAAGTCATTATTCCTGATATCCCTATTCCTTTAAATGTTCATATTTCAAGTCTTAATCTCAATAGTTTATTGATTAAAAATACATTGGGTGATATTTATTTCCAAGCAAATGATCTTCAGGCGGTGAATGTCTCTATTATTGATCAAAAAATAAAATCAGGGGCATTAATAGGACAACTTGATGTTCACCACCAACCCATGGATGTTGCGGTAGAGACTTTTCAATTACAACTCAATCAGCCTCATGCAATGAGTGGCCATGGAACAGTAAATTATAAGCACCCTCTTATTGGTGATATCAAAGGAAATGCAACGATTGGTGGCACACTGACAGATTACACTCTGGATACTGATGTTGATTGGAAAGAATTTGCTACTGGAAAAAACAAAGTCAAACTGAAACTGAAAGGTGACTATCAACATGTATCGATTCAATCCATGCAGATTCAGAATAAAAAAGGAGATATTGATTTACAGGGTGATGTCACTTGGTTACCAGCACTTGTCTTTGATTTGGCTATTGAAGGAAAGAAGATTAAAGCGAATCAATTTAAGCCCGAACTACCCTCTGAACTTAACTTTAAAACGCAATTATTAGCGAAGTATTACTATGACTCTATGCAATGGGACATTGTAAGTCAGTTTACTGATATTAATGGAAAAATTAATCAAAAAAATATTACTGGCAGTGGCACGATTAAACTAAAAGATCACATCCTTAGTGCCCATAAAATAAAACTAAAATCACAGAATAATTATTTGAAAATTGATGGTCGTATTACCGAGCCTTTTAAACTCAGTTGGGATATTGACACCAAAAAAATCAATCAGCTCTTCCCTACTCTCTATGGTGACATTAAAGGCAAAGGGACACTCAAAGGGACAACACAACAACCTTATGGGACAGGATATTTACAATTTCATAATATTGTAACGAAAGATCTTATTATTATAGATGGCATGATTAATATTGATGAAGGCAGGTTAGAAAACAATCAACTCATAGGATCGCTCAAAGCAAAACTTAAGGGTGTTAGCTATCTAGATCACCGACTCGGTTTGGCGACGATTGATTTTAAGGGTAGCTTTGACAGTAAAACCCAGCAGCCTAAAGGAAAAGGGACAATAGAGCTTGCCAACCTAAAGGGTAAAGATATTAAGCTTAAACATGCCGTGGTTAATATTCGCAATATAAAACAATTAAAAGACCGTCTCATTGGCTCTATTCAAGCCAATATCAACGGTGGTCAATACCAAGGTCATCAAGTCGGTTCGGCTACCATGGATTTCACTGGTAGTTTTGACACGAAAACTCAACTTCCTATAGGTAAAGGAAAGATACAAGTTCATGACTTAGTCAGTAAAGATGTCAGTATTAAAGATGCAACTATTACTATTCATGATGGTAAGAAAATTAAAGATAATATTATTGGCTCCATGCAGGCAACAGTGGCAGGTGCTAAATACCAAGGTCAGCAAGTCGGTTCGGCTACGGTAGAGTTTACAGGGAGTTTTAATACAAAAACCCAATCCCCTACAGGAAAAGGAAAAATAAAACTTCAGGATTTAGTGACTGGAGACATTAAAGCCAAGAAAGCCACTATTACTATTCATGATGGCAAGCAAATAAAAGATAATATCATTGGCTCCGTTCAAGCAACACTAGAAGGGGTTAATTATCAAGGGCAGCAAGCAGGTTCAGCTAAGGTCAAATTTATAGGGAGCTTTAATACAAAAACAAAAATCCCTGTTGGCAAAGGTAAGGTAACAGTCTCTAACTTAAAAACGAAAGAGATAAAAATTAAACACGGCACCATGACTATTCATGATGGTAAGCAAATAAATAATAATATTATTGGCTCCGTTCAAGCAACACTAGAAGGCGTTAATTACCAAGGACAACAAGTCGGTTCTGCTAAGGTCAAATTCACAGGAAGCTTTAATACAAAAACAAAAATACCTGTTGGCAAAGGCAAGGTAACAGTCTCTAACTTAAAAACGAAAGAGATAAAAGTTAAACACGGCACCATTATTATTCATGATAGTAAGCAACTAAAAGATAATATTATTGGCTCTGTTCAAGCAACATTAGAAGGCGTTAATTACCAAGGGCAACAAGTTGGTTCTGCTAAGGTCAAATTCACAGGAAGCTTTAATACAAAAACAAAAATACCTGTTGGTAAAGGTAAGGTAACGGTCTCTAACTTAAAAACGAAAGAGATAAAAGTTAAACATGGCACCATTATTATTCATGATGCTAAGCAACTAAAAGATAATATTATTGGCTCCGTTCAAGCAACATTAGAAGGAGTTGATTACCAAGGGCAACAAGTCGGTTCCGCTAAGGTCAAATTCACAGGAAGCTTTAATACAAAAACAAAAATCCCTGTTGGTAAAGGTAAGGTAACAGTCTCTAATTTAAAAACGAAAGACATAAAACTCAAACAGGGCACGTTTATTATTCATGATGGCAAACAAATCAATGATCATTTCATTGGCTCCATTCAAGCCACAGTAAAAGGGGGTAGTTATCAAGGGCAGCAAGTCGGTTCTGCCACTGTCCAGTTTTCGGGAAGCTTTAATACGAAAACAAAGATTCCTGTGGGCAAAGGCAAGGTAACAGTCTCTAATTTAAAAACGAAAGAGATAAAAATAAAACAAGGCACCTTTGTTATTCGTGATGGTAAACAGCTAAAAGATCATTTAATCGGCTCGGTTCAAGCAACATTAAAGGGGGTTAACTATCAAGGGCAAAAAATAGGCTCGGTAGCGGTCGATTTTATAGGAAACTTTAATACAAAAACACAGATTCCCACTGGCAAGGGCAGTATCCAAATTTCCAACCTATCCAGTAAAGACATGAAAATAAAACAGGGTAGTATTATTATTCGTGATGGCAAAAAAATAAAAGACCAATTGGCTGGATCAGTCAAGGCGACACTGAAAGGTTTACATTATCAAGGACATGACATTGCTAATGCGAGCCTTGATTTTAATGGTAGCTTTCACACACAAACACAACGCCCCAATGGTAAAGGTAATATACAATTCTCTGGGCTGAATAGTAAAGACCTAAAAATTCAACAAGGCTCTGTCTTTCTCAAGGATAGCCAATCAACACGAACAGGGATCACAGGGGCAATTAATGCTCAGCTCAAAGGAGTGCGCTATCAGAACTACCAAGTCGGTTCGGTCAAGATGGATTACAAGGGTGCTTTAATTGGCAAAAGCTATCTTCCTGCGGGCAAGGGTCGAATCCAATTCTATCATCTCAAAGGTAAAGATCTTAAAATCGATCAAGGAACTCTGACCATTATTGATAGCAAACTTGCCGCTAATAAACGCTTGATTGGTAATATTCAAGCTCACTTACAGGGGATTCGCTATCAAGATTATCAACTAGGATCAGCAGATATAAAGTTTAAAGGGCAACAAATCAATCAGTTTGTCGCTGGAGAAGGTACTTTAGACCTAAGCACTCTCAAGCACCCTGACTCCTACTTCAAACATATACGCCTTAATTTTAAAGGAAATAATAAAAAATTCACCCTCAGAGGAACCGCCAAACGAATGACTTTGGCTAAGCAAAACTTAAATAATACCACCTTTAATATTGGGGGTAGCTTAGAACATCATCAATTAAAAATTACCAGTAAAGGTAATCATGCTATTGGCAAAATAGATATTGTTGCACGTGGTGGTTGGCGTAACCAACAATGGCAGGGGCAAGTACAAAAGGTCAAGCTACATCATGACGCAACAGGACAATGGCAGCTAACCCGTGCAACACAAGTTAATCTCTCCTCTAAACGCATCTCAACCTCTGAAATTTGTATTAGCAATCCTATTAGAGGCAACTTGTGTGCCATCATTGGATGGCAGGGAAAGAATGGCTTTAGTGCAAAAGGAAAACTAAGCCATGTACCTTTTGTACAATTTAAACAATGGCTTCCTGATAATATCCAGCTTCCTGGTCATGCGTCGGGACATTTTGATATTAAACAGCAAGGTCAAGCTTATTTTGGCTATGCTAAATTAAATTTATCTAAAGACAAGGTTATTATAAAGTCTCGTGATAATGGTAAAACCGAGGTTGCCTACCAAAAAGGCTCTATTCGTCTTGACTTTGAAGGCAAGCATATTCAAGCCGAAGTCATCTTAGATGTCACCAAGCGAGGTCAGTTAAAAAGTAGCGCAACCATCACCCTAGGAAAACAACTCAACCAACATCGCATTAATGGTACGGCACAGTTTACCGTAAAAGACCTGTATTGGTTACAAGAGTTTTTTCCTGACATCACCCGTTTAAGAGGGAAAATCACTAGTGATATTAAGTACCAAGGCAGACTCACAAAGCCTCATTATCAAGGTACCATCAAGCTAACTAATGGACAGTTTAGTATTCCTGATGTTAATACTCATTTTCGGTATATTAACCTGCTAATCAAAACAGATCGACCTAATCATGGCTCCATCACTGGCTCACTTCAAACAGGTGAAGGCAAACTTGCTATTAAAGGCACAATGATCATTAAAAAGCTTAATGACTGGAATGCGACTCTTTCACTTAGGGGTAAAAATTTACAATTTATCAATACCGCCCAAGCCTCTGCCAAAGTTTCACCTAATCTACAACTTAAAATAAACCGCTATAACACCTCTATAACGGGTAACTTGCATATACCCTACGCAAAATTGCAATTCGAAGACTTGCCTGAAACATCCATTACTGAATCAGATGATGTTGTCTTTGCTTCAGAGAAGAGAAAGAAAGTTAAAGAAGAGGTTAAAAAAGGTAGCCCATTGCAAATTATCCCTAATGTACATATTACCTTGGGCAACAATATTTCTTTTAAAGGCTTTGGACTACGATCAAAGCTTAAAGGAAAGTTACATATTACTGAAAATAACAAAGTAACGGTCACTCATGGAAATTTAAATATTATTAATGGACAATACCGATCTTATGGACAAAATTTAGTCATTGAACATGGTGCTCTTATTTTTAATGGTGCTATTAGTAATCCTGGACTTAATATTCGTGCTACTCGCTCAGTCAATGAGCATAAGGTAGGGCTTAATCTCGCAGGAACATTACAGCAGCCTATATCCTCTGTATTTTCAGACCCTGCACTCTCTGAAAGTGATGCAGTAAGTTACTTAATTACAGGGCAAAGTCTAGGTAACAACTCAGGCGATCAAACACGAGTTTTAGTACAGGCTATACGTTCATTAGGTTTAAATCAGAGTGGTACTTTCTTAAATAATATTGGGGAAAATTTTGGTCTTGATGATGTCAATATTATTACAGCGAATGACTATAAGAAGAGCAAGGTAGAGATTGGTAAGCACTTAGGATCTCGATTTTATATTCGCTATATTACGGGTCTTTTTAATAACTTTCATAAAGTTGCTATCGATTATAAAATCAATAAATCATGGTCATTACAAGCGGATTCAGGACAAACAGGATTGGGGACTGACCAAGGCTTTGATCTTATCTATGAAGTTGATCGGGATTAAGCTTGTGAGTGTCGGTACTGTCAATCAAACTTCAGCCCATTAAGGAGCTGAAGCTCGACCAATAAAAGGCTATTACTAATTTAGCTCTAAACGATGGGTGCTTTCACCATTTCTCCAACCATCACCATAATCATAATCATAGCCATAACCTGAGCCTTTACCCTCACGTGCCTTAGTCAAAACAAAGCCAATCACATTACCATAACCTAAACGTAAACGATCCAATGCTCCAATCACAAACTCTTTTTTGGTTTCAAAAGCTGAAACAACAAATAAGGTGGCAGTTGATCGGTTAGAAAGAATCAATGCATCGGCTAAACCTAGTACAGGGGGTGAATCCACAATCACTAAATCATACTTATCAGCCAATAGCTTTAAAATCTCTGTCATTTTTTCACTCGATAAAAAATCTGCGGGGTTACTAGTAAAAGCGCCTGAAGTAATCGCTGTTAGACCTTCAATATTTGTTTCTTTTTCAACATCACGCAAAGTCGCAGAACCTGCAATAAAATGACTTAAACCAATATCATTCGATAAGTTAAGATAATTATGCAGTGATGGCTTTCTTAAATCTGCATCAATCATACAAACCCGCATACCTGTCTGAGAAAAAACACTGGCCAAGTTAATACCCGTATTACTCTTACCTTCTCGCGCTCCTGCACTCGTCAGGTGGAGAATCTTAGGCACACCTTCAGGCGTTGCGAATAACATATTAGTACGTAGTGATCGGAAGGCTTCTGACATTGCTGAGCCAGGATGATCCGAGACTAAAACAGCAGTACGCTTTTTACGACTCGCACCACTCACTTTTGTATTAGGAAACACACCCAATACTGGAATATTGCTCAACTTTTTAAGATCATCCACTGACTTCACTCGATCATCCGAGTGCTCCATTAACAAAGCCAGTAAGCTACCGACTAACAAGCCCAAAAGAATACCAATCGATAAATTAAGCTTAGTATTAGGACGATATTTAACTAATGGCTCATAAGCACTATCAACAACCGAAATATTATTAGCCGTTAAACCAACCACTACGCCAACCTGCTTACCTCTTTGCAGTAGCTCTTCATAGATTCCACGGTTACTATCAACTTCACGTTGCAAAGTATTATGATGCACATTTTGATCACGAGAGCTGAGTAGCTTTTGCTTTTGACCTTGGAACTCTTGAAGTAATTTATCTTCTTGTTGTTGTGCTGAAAGCAATCTTGATTGAAGATCATTACGAGAACTTGCTTTAATTGTATTGATTTCCTTTTTCAGCTCAGCTTCAGTTTTTTTAATCTGCTCTTGTAGTTGTAGCATGACAGGATAACCAGGTTTATAAATATCCAGCTTTTCATTATATTTTGCACGATAGATTTGTAACTCAGCCTTTAAAGACTGCACCACGACATTATCTAAGGTTCTCAAATTACCCAAACTTTGCTGTTGGCGGTAGAAGTTTGCCTCTGCTTCAATCCGTAACTTAGTCGCCTCAGCCAGTGCCTTATTAGTAATTTCTAGACTTTCAGAGATTAACGACTTTTCACCCGTATTAATAATCCCCTCTTTTCGTTCATACTTCACTAGCAAAGATTCAGATTTTTCTAGTTTTGTTCTTGCCTTTGCCATTTCCTCTTGAAGAAACTTTCTCGCATCATGCGTCGAATTCACCTTATCATCACGATTCATTGCCTGAAAATTACGTGCCAAGCTATTGACAATCGATGCGGCTTGCTGTGGATTAGAGTCTAGGTAAAAAATATTTACTAAGTGTGATTTTCCTACAGGCTCAATGGTCAAATTCTTTAAAAATGCAATCTCAGCAGGGGGGACTCTGTCTTCAACATCAGGAGCAACAAAGCCCTCCTCTTCTTTTGTTGATCGTATTTTTTCTCTTAAATCATCGAGATATTCAGTATAAAAAGCTTTCTTCTCATTCTTTTTAAATTCATCTAAAAGATAAGTTTCTAGTTGCAAGTCATCAATAACGAGGCGGGCGAGTGAGCGACTTTTTAATAATCTAAATTGAGTCTGCATAAACTCTTTATTTTCTTGACTATTACGCTTTTGTTCTATATCCCACTTTACCACTTGGCTGGTATTGGGATCAATTTTTATCATTGCCTGTGCACGATAAACAGGGGTCATCGACAGGGAAATAAGAATCGCCAATAAAGCAAAGAATATAGCAACACTGGTAATAAACCATTTTCGCTTCATTATGGAAGAGATTAAATCCCTGACATCTTTTTGTGGCAAAGCTGTGGGATAAGCATCCGAAGCTCTAGCCTGAGTCGATAAGGCATTTTGAGGATCATCAATCGTTATTATTTGTGTATCACTTTGTGAGTTCATACTTGTCTACCTTATAACAGGTGCCCTATAATGTTTATGAGCAGAATATCCCTAAGTGACACTCAGAGACCGTCTAAATACTGGCAACTACAATACCGATTTTAATGAATATGCAGCTTGCCCAAACCATCGTATTTAATGACTATGGAATGAGTGTATTTTCATAACATTACAATTTAAATTTTTTATTGACCAGCACATTATAATTTATGACAAGGGGGGGGAATTTACTGTTTTTTACGGGATTTTAGGGGCATTCTTCATTCCTAGTGAGCGCTTTACAGTCATAAAAATGCCTCCTAAGTATTAAAGTACGCTAATTTAGGCTTAGGTAAACTGGCATACTTTTAATCAAGCAAGCAAATTCATCAAGATTTTCCCCAATGATACTAAAAAACACCCAAATTTGAAGTACTTAAATTCACTCATCGAAAAATTTAACGCCAATTCCTCGCATAACAACACCCCTATCTCAACGGCTCAAAAAACCAAGTGACATAGGAGTTTCTTAATCTATTGATGTTTTATCATAACCATAACCAAGTATCACTTTATCCTGTCAGTCTTTAAGATAAAAAACCTACGATTTAGCAAACACTTCTTTGACTGTCTTCACTAGCGCCACAGTATCAAATGCATGATGCTGTTCATACGCAACACCCAATTGCTGCATATCAGCCAAACCTGACTCTCTTGCATGTTCAACAAAACCTTTATTTTTCCAGAAAAAGGCACCTGGCATAGTCGTAGGAATAACGACGGTATAGAAAATAATGCGTCCTAAATAAGCACTAACTAATATGCTAAGGCTCAATATTATTACCAGTACGACAGTGATATCCGATGCAAACATCAATCCTATTGCCATCAATACGTTAATAACAATTAAGCCATTACGCAAATAATAACTTTTACCAAACTGCGTGGTTTGATCATAATGTGATGCTTGCCCTTCGCCGCTACCTGCTTTTAAATCCTTACTATGTTGATAAAGCCCAACAGCTTCGAGTAGAAGCCCTACGACTACAACCGATCCCAGTAGTGGCAATGAAGCCATATTGCCTGTGATTAAAACAAAGAAAGCCAATATTAATGCTCCCAAAGTTAACATGGTTGAAACAAAGCTACTCGCCGTTTGCCAGTGATCCCAAAATGGACGGGCTTTAATGCGATACAGTTTATACATATAGTAACCACCAACCATAACCCCCAGTGCTGCCAACGCCGCAGACAAAGCACCAAGTAATACTGCCCATCCTCCACTAAAGAGAGAGAAAAATGCCACACCTTTAAGCCCTCCAAAGAAAGCACTCACACCCGCTATCTCACGACTCACGGGTGAATGCCGTAAATTATAAAAACCTCGATAAAAACGATGCGGTTTACCCAAGTGCATATTAAGCTTAAATAAGCCGATCCCCATAATGGCAACCATCACCCAAAGCATATAACTAAAGCCTGAAATTTCAGGTAATATTGCCAACCCAGTAATCGAAAATAACTGACCGATCAATAGTAAGCTAAATGCCCCCATCACCGCTTGTACACACAAGGTAAAAATAGCATGAGCATTCTCATGAGAATTTAATAAAGTCTTAATTCCCCATGAGCGTTGACGCAAAGCATTTTTATCAACTTCAGACTCATATTGTCCTTTGTCATCATCACGATGGTATTTAATCGGTGTTGAATCCACTCGTACCATATCGCGGTTCAATGTCCGTGTTTGCTGAAAACGAATATTTGGATGGGTAATATTATGATCAGGAAAGCCCGGAATATTTGTCTTTGCTTGATCACGATCTTCTGGCTTATTTTCAACCACACCAAACTCTAATGCTTTACCCAAACAGGCTGACACACAAGCAGGTTTTAAGCCAACTTCCAGCCGATCCACACACATATTACACTTCGTTACCTGCCCTTTTACAGGATCAAGCTGTGGTGCATTGTAAGGACAAACCCATGTACAGTAACCACACCCAAAGCAAATATCAGGGTCTTGTAGTACTGCCCCATATTCTGCAAACTTAGTATAGGCTCGTGTAGGGCAACCCTTCAAACACACAGGGTCATCACAATGATTACATGCCATTGAGATATTTTGGCGACGATAGTCAGGGTATGTACCACCCTCAACAAAGCCTACTGAGCGAAACGCAATATGCGGTGGATTATCATTCTTCTCGCTACAGGCAGCTTCGCAAGCATGACAAGCAATACAATTATCAGCGGTAAAAAAGAACCCATGTTGCTTATAACGATTGGGATTCTCACCAACCTCTCTATCCGCATTAATATTGAGACTTTCACCACGTAAAGCACTCTGCTCTGCGACCGTATCAATGGGTGTTCCATAACGGTTATGCGTGGCTGATTCCTTGTCATTAAGGAATGCATATTGGGGTTCATCTTGACGGACTTTAAACATTAAATTAGCTCTTATTTAGAATTTACGCATTTCCATACTCATTTTCGCTGCCCCTGCTTGATCCGCTATTCTTTCGATCTGAACGGCGGATTGCTTATAAGCAGGCTGACGTGAATGAGGATCTAACAAACCAAGAACAACCCGATTAGCACAGTCATGAAAATGGAATGGTACAAAGACCATATTCTTAGGCACACGATGAGTTAACTGTGCCATTACAATCGCATCAGAACGACGTGAGATCAGGCGAATATAATCTCCTGCAACGACACCCAATTCTTTAGCGGCATCAGGGCTCATTTCTGCAAAAGGAATGGGACTGTATTTATTGTTATTGCCTAATTTTCCCGTCTTAGTACGCCCATGCCAGTGCTCAATCAAGCGCCCTGTATTTAGCCAAAATGGGAATCGATCATCAGGTACTTCATTATTATCAATAAAGGGCAAAGGAATCAGTTTCGCTTTGCCATCAGCATAACGAAAAGTCGTCTCTTCAGTATATAAACGGACACCACCCTTTGCAGGAGCCTCGCCATTTTCAGCCTGAATTTTAGTATAAGGCCACTGAATACCACGGTTTTCCTCAATTAATGCATGAGTCATTCCAGAGTTATCCGATAAACGCCCCTCTGATAACACACCCATTTCTAAGAAAATATCGGACGCTTTCTCAGAGAAATTAACCTTGCCTTCTTCATTAAAGCGCTCCGCCATGCGGTTGAAAATCCACAAATCAGGTTTTGAATTACCGTGCGGTTTAACCACAGGTTTGACGACATTAATACGGCGCTCGGTATTAGTCATTACGCCATCTTTTTCTGCCCATGTTCCTGCGGGTAAATAAACCGTACCATATTGTGCGCTTTCAGTATCAGCATAACAATCTTGTATAACACAGAACTCTAACTGCTCCATAGCGCGACGAATACGTGCCGTATTTGGCAGAGAAGTCATGGGGTTAGTCGCAATCAACCAGAGCCCTTTAATCTGCCCCAGCTCCATTGCCTGATAAATATCCGTTTGCAACATGCCTCGTTTTTTAGGGAAAAACTCAGGGTCAACATTCCAAAATTTAGCAATATCTTCACGGTCTTGCGCATTTTCTAAAAAACGATGATTGGGTAAACCAGAACAAGAAGACCACTCACGTGTCCCCATCGCATTACACTGCCCCGTGATGGATAAACTCGTACCACCCGCAATACCAATATTGCCCGTAATTAACGCTAAATTATTAATGCCGACCACACCATCCGAACCGTGGGTACTTTGATTAATCCCCATCGTCCAAATTTGCATTGCTGTCTTAGCCCCTGCAAACTGACGCGCAACAGCACGAATACTATCCTCATCAATCCCACAGATTTTTGCCGCAGTCACAGGGTCATATTTTGCAACTTCGGCTTCCAGCTCTTCGATACCATTGGTATTGGCTTCAATATAACGACGATCCTCCAAACCTTCATCCAGAATCACGTACATCATTGAGTTCATTAACACGACATCCGTGCCCGGTGTAATGGTTAAATGACGATCTGCATTTTGTGCCAACATAGTGACACGAGGATCAACCACAATCAGTGGAAAGCCACTTTTCTCTTGTGCTTCCTTCATGCGCCAATAAATAATGGGGTGTTGCTCAGGTAAATTAGAACCCCAAGCAATCAATAAACTGGTTTCATCAAAATCTTCATAACATCCTGGAGGGCCATCAGAACCAAATGAGCGTTTATAGCCCGAAACGGCTGAAGCCATACAGAGTGTGGTATTACCATCGTAATTATTGGTACCAATCAAGCCACGTGTTAGCTTACCTAAAGTATAAAATTCTTCAGTCAGCATCTGTCCTGTTGAAATCACGGCAACGGAATCACGCCCATACTTTTCTTGTACGCGACGAATATCAGCAAAGGTTTGATCTAAAGCCGTATCCCAATCCGTTGTTTGCCAGTCTTCACGAAAGCTACCTCGTATTTTAGGCTCGGTTCCACGCCCATCAGAATCAAATAACTCATGCTCAAAAATACCCTTGAGGCATAATTTACCACGATTCACATCGGCACCACCCACACCACGAGAAGCAACAGGCTTACCTTCTTCATTAAGACCAACTTCAATCGAGCAACCTGTGGAACAATAGCCACAGGTTGCATATTTCCAATCTTTGACTTGCTTATCTGCCATTTTAATTGGATTTTTCTTGTTACGACCAAATAACATTATTTATCTCTTTAGATTTCATGAATGTATTTGTCGGACTGAAGCCCGACCTACATGGGTAAATGTGCCGATATTACGATAAATACCAAAGACTTGCATTGCAGCAATAGCATTACAACTGTAGGAAAACCATGCCATTTTCTATTTTAGTG
Source organism: Thiotrichaceae bacterium (assembly GCA_023144895.1). Lineage (GTDB taxonomy): Bacteria > Pseudomonadota > Gammaproteobacteria > Thiotrichales > Thiotrichaceae > HyVt-477. The sequence goes on along the minus strand of JAGLEV010000076.1, from coordinate 35,954 downwards.
TCGTAGACATTGGTACAGCCTTCATCCGCTCCTAATGCTTGACCTGATGCGAGGTCGATTTTCCAGTTATGCAGGGGGCAAGTCACTGATGTACCGTGCATAATACCTTGTGATAAAGGGCCTTGCTTGTGGGGACAACTGTCTTTAATTGCAAAAACAGCATCCTCTTTACCGCGAAAAATAGCGATGCGTTGACCACCTGTTTCTACAACCCGTGATCCTAATACAGGGATTTCATTGATTGCAGTGATTTCTATCCAGTTACTCATAATATTTCCAGTGATTCGTATTAATAAGAAGAGGCTTTCGCTTCATGTTACTAGCGAAAGCCCAACTCCCTAAGATTAAGGGACTATACCTTAATTGGTGTAAACTCATTAGCATCCGCACCATCTGCATGTTTTTTCCATGGATCAATTTGTGCAGGCTTTTGAGAAACAACAAAGCGATCATAGAAAGGCTTGCGTAATTCAGCCGTTGCTAAAGCATCTTTCACTTTTTGCAAACCAACACGCTCTACCCAAGGTGCTGTACGCTCTAAGTAATGTGCATCTTCACGATAAAGCTGGCTAAAGGCACCACACCATTCCATCACTTCTTCCTCAGTATCAACTTTAACCAAGAAATCAGTCACACGAACTTTAATACCTCCATTACCTGCAATATGAATCTCATAACCTGAGTCAACACAAACAACACCAAAGTCTTTAATCGTTGCTTCTGCACAATTACGAGGACAACCAGAAACCGCTAGCTTATATTTATGAGGCATCCAAGAACCCCACGTTAGCTCTTCTAGCTTGACACCAAGCCCCGTTGAGTCCTGTGTTCCCATCCGACACCAGCTATCACCCACGCATGTTTTACACGTCCGCATTGCTTTACCATAAGCATGCCCTGAAACAAAACCTGCTTCTGATAAATCCTTCCACATGGCAGGAAGCTGTTCTTTTTGAATACCAAACATATCAATACGCTGACCACCTGTTACCTTCATTTCAGGGACTTCGTACTTATCAGCAACATCAGCAATGGCACGTAAATCTTTTGCTGTACATAAGCCACCAAACATCCGTGGCACAACGGAATAACTACCATCTTTCTGGATATTACCGTGGGCACGTTCATTGATAAAGCGTGACTGCGGATCATTGTAATCAGGATATTCGCAAAGCAAATAGTAGTTCGTTGCTTGGCGACACACTGGACAACCATCCTCGGTCTTCCAATTTAAAAAGCGACGAACGGTTTCATGTGTTTCTAAACCTTGCTCACGAATCGCTGAGCGAACTTCATCATGTGTATAATCAGTACAGCCACATAAAGGCTTTTTGCTCGGTGCTTCAGAATAATCCCCCCCTAAAGTATGTGCTAATAATGATTCCACTAAACCCGTACAGGAGCCACAAGATGCTGAAGCTTTGGTATGGGCACGCACTTCATCTAATGTAAAGAGCTTCTTCTCAACAATTGCTGAAGTAATATCGCCTTTGTTAACACCATTACAACCACAGATTTCATCACTATCTGCCATCATCGCAACACGTGTTTCATCACCATGACCTGCATCACCTAAGTGAGCTTGACCAAACAGTACCGTTGTGCGGAAATCAGAGATATTAGTCTCATCCTTCATCATTTGGAAATACCATGTGCCATCAATGGTGTCACCATAGAGCACTGTCCCCACGATAATATTATCGCGAATGACTATTTTTTTATAAACACCATTAGCAACATCATGGAAAAGTAACTCATCGGTTTCATCATCACCATGAAAATCACCCGCTGAAAATAGATCAATACCTGTTACCTTCAACATGGTCGATGTCATCGTACCTTCATAGCGAGCGATACCTAATTCAGCAAGATGGTTTGCGGCAACTTTTGCTTGTTCAAACAAAGGTGCAACCAGCCCATAAACGGCACCACGATGCTGAACACATTCACCAATGGAATAAATATTGGGGTCAAAAGTTTGCATCGTGTCACTCACCACAATGCCACGCTCACAATGTAAACTCGCATTTTGTGCTAAATCAATATTTGGCTTAATACCCACTGCCATCACAATAAGATCGGTTTCAATTTCAAGACCATTAGTGAAACGAATACCTGTGACACGATCACCGCCTAGAATCTCTTCGGTAGAATGATCCATTAGGAAATTCATGCCACGCTCTTCTAGTGACTCTTTCAGCATTTTTCCCGCGGGAGCATCGAGTTGACGCTCCATTAAGGTATTCATTAAGTGAACGACTGTCACTTCCATACCTTGCTTCATTAATCCATTCGCTGCTTCAAGACCGAGCAAACCACCACCAATAACGACCGCTTTTTTATATTGCTGTGCAGATTCCACCATAGTATCTACATCATTAATATCACGAAAGCCAATCACACCATACTTATCAGCGCCAGGTAATGGCAACATAAAGGAGGTTGAGCCTGTCGCAATAATCAGGCGGTCATAAGGAACTTCTGTGCCATCTTCTGCGATGACTTTCTTATAGCCACGTTGAATTTCTGTAACTTTATTCCCTTTTTGTAGCGTGATATTATTGTCCACATACCACTGTTCATCATTCAACATGATCTCTTCAATGGTTTTCTCATTCGCTAAAACAGGTGACAACATAATACGGTTGTAGTTACCATAAGGCTCTTCACCAAACACCGTAATATTGTATTTCTCAGGGGCTAGTTTCAATAGCTCCTCAATAGTCCGCATACCCGCCATACCATTGCCGATTAAGACCAAGTTTTGTTTCATTTTGAACAACTCCAATGAGTGAATTTCTATTCTTTGATTAGGATTTCAATATTTAATTAAACTGAGCTCCTACTGATTGCTATATCAGAAGCAATTAATATGCCAATATTAAAATAACAGCCAATAACAATCAATTAAGCTTTCTCACTCTTTGACTATGGTCATTAAAGGCTTTCATATGGCTAGCTATGGTGCGCTAGGGTAGTCATTTGCCTACTTTAGGTGCAAGATGTGTCGATTTTTACCTTCTACATTCAGCAAACGACCGACTAAGTCAGAGAAAACAGAGAACCAAACTATCTGGCACATAAATTGCTTTATAAGCAACAATAGAAACTGTCGATAGCACTTCCTAGGGATACACTCATGGCGACAACATCATTTAATCTACTTAATATTGGCAAGCGTAATATTCGTATATTGCACTACACATGGTTTGCCTTCTTTATGAGCTTTTTGGTATGGCTCAGCCTTGGCCCTTTAATGCCCTTTATTAAAGAAGCAATGGGTTTGACAGATCAGCAAGCAAAGGTCTTGTTGATATTAAATGTTGCCATGACCATTCCTGCTCGTATTATTGTTGGCATGTTAGTTGACCGCTTTGGTCCACGGGTGATGTACAGTAGTATTTTGATCTCTGGTGGACTGATTAGTATTGCTTTTGCATGGGCTGATAGTTATGAGAAGCTTGCTTTAATTCGCTTCTTATCAGGCTTCATTGGTGCAGGCTTTGTTGTCGGTATACGTATGATTGGCGAGTGGTTTCCAGCACGTCAAACAGGAGTCGCCCAAGGCATTTATGGTGGCTGGGGTAACTTTGGTTCTGCGGGTGCTGCAATGACATTACCCTTTATCGCTGGACTGTTTTCTGGAACGGATGGCTGGCGTTATGCGATTACAATCGCCAGTATTGTAGCGATTAGCTATGGTGTGTTGTATTACTTCCTTGTGACCAATACGCCAAAGGGATCAACTTATTTTAAGCCAAAGAAAACAGGGGCAATGGAAGTCACAAGTAAAGGTGATCTTATCTTTTATATGCTGATGAATATTCCCTTGTATTTAGCCTTGGCGGTACTAACATGGAAGCTCTCTCCTGCGGGTATGGCATTGATTGATACGCTAATGACCAATGTCATTTATGGTATTTTGGTTGTCCTTTTGATGATTCAAACCAGCAAGATATGGCAGATTAATCGTCATATCTTGACTCAGCCTGTTCCTAAGATGCAGCGCTATAAATTCAAACAAGTGGCTATTCTTGACTGGGCTTACCTCATTACCTTTGGTACTGAACTTGCCGTCGTTTCCATGCTTGCAATGTTCTATGTGGAATGGTTCGATATGCCAAAAATCAGTGCGGCAATCTTAGCGGGAATTTATCCTGTCATTAATCTATTCGCTCGCCCTGGTGGTGGTTGGCTTAGTGACCGCTTTGGTCGTCGGTTAATTTTAATCATTACTTTTGCAGGTATTGCACTCAGCTTCCTTGCACTAGGTATGGTCAGTAAAGAGTGGTCACTATGGATGGTGGTGGGACTAACCATTATTGGTGGAATCTTCTCTAAAGCGGGTTCTGGTGCGGTTTATGCGATGGTACCTTTGGTGCAACGTCGTATGACAGGGCAGATTGCTGGTATGGCGGGAGCTTTTGGTAATGTCGGTGCGGTGATCTTTTTGACGGCTAATTCTTTGGTTGATTATAATCAGTTCTTTTTATTAATTGGCTGTGCGGCTGTGGTTGTCTTTGTGTTGATTGTTGTATTTTTAGATGAGCCTGCTGATAAAATGGTAGAGACTCTTGAAGATGGCACGGTTCAGCTAATTGATATGAAGTGAGTGTTAATTCGATATTATGGCTAACTTTTATGCAGAGTAAGTTTTCTGATAATATCACCTCACTTTCCTTCGCCAACAGAAAACACTTATGACGCATCAAGAAAACCTACCCACCTCTCATGTTAATGATACCAAGAGCCCCACAAAACCATTAAGTTTCTGGGGTGGGTTGCGTCATAGTTTATTGAGTGATCCACTCTCTAATGTGCCGAGCTTCTTATTTATTGGTGTGGCTCTTTTCGGTATAACGACGCTGGTCACTTCTTTTATCACTGACCTTTTAGTCTTCCCTTTTCTTCTTATTGCTATTTTCTCTAGCATTTTCGCCATGTGGCACATACGCATGTTAGGATCATTAAAAGAGCAAATTGAACGATTAACAGAAGAAAATAATACATTCACTCTAAACAATGAAACGCTGACTCATAATGTTGATCAATTTACTCAAGAGAATGAAAAATTATCAAGCAATATGCTAGCGATGGAACAAACGATTGACGTATTAAAGGTCAATAATAATCAACTGCATTTTGAACTAAAAGCACTGCAAACCTTACGGACTCACTTAGAAGATTATGCCAGCGAAACCAAAGTAGACTTCACTGAGATTCTAGGTGAAGCGAACCAAAGCTTTCAACGTCTTGAAGCGATTACAATAGAAAATGAGCGTGCATTATTACATCGTATTGCTCAAGATTTAGAGTTTTTAGACCACAAGCCAGGTATGTGTCAAGATGAATATCAACGCTTTATCGAAAGAATCCCGACTCACTTAAATGAAAGCTTTATTAACATAGGCAATACGACATTTGATCACCTTTCAGGGGATGATCAACAGGTGGATTATCATAAAATAAAAACATTAGTACAGACAATTATTGATAATAAAGCAGTGAAAAAGAGGGAATCATAGGACATGTCGAAACAATTAGCGATTTCTTTAAGCCAAGCCAGTGATGCTGGACCTAAAACGGATAATGAAGATTTTTTTGGCGCTTATATACCTGAAGATAGTACTTTAGAAAGCAAGGGTTTAACTATCGCTATTGCCGATGGTATGAGTGGCAGTGATGGTGGCAAAGAAGCCAGCCAAATGAGTGTGCGTATGTTTCTTGATGATTATTACAGCACTTCCGAATCATGGTCAGTCAAAAAAGCCGTCACCAAAGTCATGTCAGCAATGAATACATGGCTCTATTCACAAGGTCAAAAACAATATGACAGCGCTAAAGGCATGGTCACAACCTTTACCGCTATTGTCATTAAATCGCAGACTTTGCATATGTTTCATATTGGTGATAGTCGCCTATATCGCCTACGCAAAGGAGAATTTGAGCAACTTACTCATGACCACCGTATTTTGATTAGCAAGGGTCAGGAGTTTCTTAGCCGAGCTTTAGGTATTGATACTAAACTCAATATTGATTATCGCTCAATTGCTGTAGAACAAAATGATATTTATTTTCTTAGCACCGATGGTGTTCATGATTTTGTTGGTGATACAGAGCTTCAAGAGTTAATTGAAGCGCCTAATATTATTTTTGAAGACATTGCTGATAGTATTGTCAGTGCGGCTAAGGCAAACCAGAGCGATGACAATATTACTTGTCAGTTACTGCGTTTGGATACTCTCCCCACTGCAAATAAAAAAGAGATTTATGAAAAATTAACACGCCTTCCCTTCCCTCCTGATTTACAAGGTGGCAATATATTGGATGGCTTTAAAATTGTTCGAGAACTACAGGCATCCTCTCGTAGCCAAGTCTATTTAGCAAAAGACATGCTTTCCAACCCACCACGCAAAGTCGTTATCAAAACGCCATCCGTTAACTTTGAAGATGACCCTGGTTATATTGACCGTTTTCTACATGAAGAATGGGTGGGGAAACGCTTAAAGTCAGAACACTTAATCAAAACCTATAGCCCTAGTCGCCAACGTACTTTTTTATATACCGTGGTTGAATATATTTCAGGTCAAACACTGGCACAATGGATACAAGATAACCCTCGACCTAGCCTTGTCCAGCTACGTGGTACGATTTCACAAATAGCCAAAGGCTTACGTGCGATGCATCGAATGGAAATGATTCACCAAGACCTCAAGCCTGATAATATTCTACTGGATGAAAATAATACGCTTAAAATTATTGATTTTGGCTCAACTAAAATTGCGGGCCTAGTAGAAGCACAGTCGATTTTAGAACATAGCTTGATTGCAGGAACTGCCAACTATTCTGCCCCTGAATATTTTAAAGGAGACAGTGGCACGAATCGTTCCGACATTTACTCAATTGGTGTTATTTGCTATCAAATGTTGACAGGAAAACTGCCTTATGGAGAAATTGATCCACTCAAAGCACATAAAAAGCGTTTTAATTATATCCCTGCTAAACAGCACAATCCTACAGTTCCCCGTTGGATTGATGGGGCAATTAAAAAGGCAACACACCCCGATCCTGAAAAACGTTATGCCCTACTCTCAGAGTTTATTTGTGATCTTAGTAAGCCCAATCAACGCTTATTAGTTAAAGAAAAAACCCCATTATTACAACGTAACCCTTTAGCCTTTTGGCAGTTTGTTGCAGGTATTGAATTACTGCTTATATTGTATTTTTTATATACAATATAGATCAATAAATAACCACCCCATCAACACGATTGATTAATTTAATAAATACAATTAATATCAACAAGATAAAAATTATTACTGTTTTTATAAACCTCTATTAGCCCTTGCTTTTGTTATGAATTGTTAATATATTACACACTTCATTATAAATATAACCACTTTTTGTTGATTAATTCAGCTAGGCGCAAGATTCCTAGCCTTAGAATGATTTCATATTCAGGGGTTTGAGAAGGAAGCTCCATAAAATTTTAGTTATTGGCAACTGAATTTTTATTAAAAACTTCCTTGATAATGAGGCTTGGTAACTTCCCACTGCTAATGAGTAGATTTTATACTCAAATGGGCTAAGATTGGACAACATATTTGTTTATCCAAACAACCCTTTTACATCTTCGGTGTGAATAGGTTTTAGCACGGGGAGCTTACTATGCTCATTACCTAAATAGCATAAATTTTTCACACTATCGCTAGGTAATAAAACTAGCATAATGCTAAATCGACCTGAATCAATGACTTCATTATGATACTGTCAACTTCTATTGATTTTATTGGGCTTAAAAAACACATATTCCTCTATATGGCGTTACTTTACCCATTAATAAACAATAAAATTAAGGTATTTTAATGGAAATCAGCTTCAGGTATAAGTTACTTATAGCAATAATCTAAAATAAAAGGCTGGTAATAAATGGATATTTACCTCAGTAGAACACTGAAAACGATAGTAATAATACTATTTCTAAATATAAACATACTCTCTGCACAAACAAATAATAGCAACCTATTGTCTCCATTAGGAATGAATACTAATGAGGCACTTGAAGTTGACTCTAGTATTCCTTTTGTTGATCTATTTAGGCTCGCTTTGCCCTTTAGTGAAGCAAGACCTTGGTTTACCCGAGGCAAAGTGTATTATGACAGTAAAGGCTGGCCAAAGAACTTACAACATGGTCAAGCAGGCACGCGCTTTCTTAGTCATATTCCACCCGATGCAATTCCTTCAGGAAACTATTCCGTTCTCTATAAGGGTGATGGTGAAATCACTTATGGTGGTAGCGTCAAGCTAGTTAAGCGGCTTCCTGGCAAGGATATCATTCGCTTTGAGCCAATGAAAAATGGTTTATTAACCGCCACTTTAATTATTAAAAAGACCAATCCTAAAAATCATCTACGTGAAATAAGAATTATCATGCCAGGAGGAATTTGTCAAAATGCTCCTTTTCAGCGTGTTCATGACAAACGAAACTGTAAAGGTCGTCGCTTTTTATCTTTTGAAAGATATCATCAACAGATTGTTTTTAATCCACAATACCTAACCTTTATGAAGGATTTCAAAGTATTGCGCTTTATGAATATGAGTGGTATTACTCGTAACAATATCCAGCATTGGAAAAATCGCCCTACTGTCGATAAAGCAACATGGGGCGGAAAAGAAGGTGTCCGTGGGGTACCTGTCGAGATCATGATAAAGCTAGCCAATACGATCAATGCTAATGCTTGGTTTAATATGCCACACAAAGCCAATGATCCTTACATTAATCGCTTTGCAATGCTGGTAAAAAAGAAGCTTAAACCGAGCCTTAAGATTTATATTGAGTATACTAATGAGGCTTGGAACAATGTATTTGTCCCACAAGCTGAACACATGAAGCAAACGGGTAGTCGCCGCCGCTTGGATAAAAATCGTAATATTGCGGGAGCTAAGTTTTACTCATTGCAAAGTGTGCGTATATTCAAAATGTGGGAGCGTGTTTTAGGTAAGCACCGTTTAATCCGTGTTATGGGTAGCTCAACAACGGATTTAAGCTTAAGTCAAAGAATCTTGGCCTACAAGAATGCTTATCGCCATGTTGATGTCTTGGCTATTGCTCCTTATTTTCATATTGATCAAAACCAAGTACGGCAGATTCGTAGTGTACATAAAGTCTTTCAGCTACTGAATGATAAGAAGAACCGCTATTCTATCGACAGCACAATAGCTCATATTCAAGAGCAAGCCGATATTGCCAAAAAATATGGTGTGCAACTGGTAGCTTATGAAGGTGGGCAACATCTTGTTCAAAGTAAAACTCATAGCATTAAAGAAGGGGCTAATCCTTATCTGATTAAAGCCAATAAACATCCTATGATGGCACGTGCTTATTTACGTTTATTAGCAGGTTGGAAACGCGCAGGGGGAACTTTGTTTGTTGCTTTCTCAGCGCCTCGAACTTATACATGGCATGGTAGTTGGGGTGTTAAAGAACATATTGCAGAGCCAAATTATCTTGCTCCAAAATATCGTGCTTTGATTTCCTTTAAGAATGGTAACCGTTGCTGGTGGAAAGGTTGTACTGCACGTACAGTCAGCCGTTTGAGAAAGCCCGCTAAAATTGATCAACGCCTTGCTTTGGGTCGAGATTTACCACCACGCCAGCCTCATACTGTTACTATCCGCAAGCAAGGAAGAAACAAAAATGGAGCATCATTACAACGCCTATCGACTCTAATCAATGGCTCTATTAATGATCCTCGTGACCTTGCCGCAGCATGGAACTCAACATGGGATGATGAAAACCTTTATGTTTGGGTCAATATTCAAGATGATAAGCATGTCAAAGACTCTAAAAAAGCATGGGCTGATGACTCTGTTGAAATCTATATTGATGCCGATGCTAGCCGTCTTTCTAGCTATGATGGTAAAAATGATTTCCAATTTACCTATCGACTCTATGACCGACATTTATCACTCGGTGGCTCACCATTAAAACTAGCGAATGGTATTACTCATAAAATGGTTAAAGTAAAAAATGGCTATCAATTGGCTACCGCTATTCCATGGAGCACTTTAAAGGTACGACCTACCCCAGGAAAACGTATTGGCTTTGATGTACAAGTGAATGATGATGACACGGGAAGAAGCCGAGATGGCAAAATAGCATGGAATGCAAACTCTGATAAAGCGTGGAAAAATCCACAAATGTTTGGACAATTAGTTTTAATGAATTAAAGAACACATTATTGCGAAGGAGATGGCAGGGCGTTAAAGCTTTGCCAGTTTAGGGGTAGCCTCGCAGCTACCCCTTTTTTTTAACCTATCTTCTGTAGTCCACCCATATAAGGTTGCAAAATATCGGGAACACGAATGCTACCATCGGCTTGCTGATAATTCTCTAGAATAGCAACTAAAGTACGCCCAACAGCCAAACCAGAACCATTAATAGTATGTACTAGCTCATTTTTATTGGTTTTTGTATTCTTATAGCGTGCCATCATACGACGTGCTTGGAAGTCACCAAAATGTGAACAAGAAGAAATTTCTCTATAAGTATTCTGTGCTGGCAACCAAACCTCAATGTCATAGGTTTTAGTCGCAGAAAATCCCGTATCACCCGCACATAATTCAACCACACGATAAGGCAACTCTAACTTCTGTAAAATCACCTCAGCATGACCTAATAATTCTGTTACTTTTTGCAAAGAATCCTCAGGCTTAACGATTTGTACTAATTCTACTTTTTCAAACTGATGCTGGCGAATCAATCCTCGTGTATCACGTCCATAAGAACCTGCTTCAGAACGAAAACAAGGTGTATGACACACATGAGTAATCGGCAAATCAGCTTCTTTAATAATCGTATCGCGAAATAAATTAGTCACTGGTACTTCAGCGGTAGGGATAAGATAATATTCCTGCTCAGAATCCAGCTTAAATAAATCTTCCTCAAATTTTGGCAATTGCCCTGTACCACGCAAGCTATCCGCATTGACGATATAAGGCACATAAACCTCTTGATAACCATGTTCATCACTATGCGTATTGAGCATAAATTGAATCAAGGCACGGTGCATTCTTGCCATATGTGAGCGCATGACCACAAAACGTGCACCTGTTAATTTAACCCCCGCTTCAAAATCCATCAAACCATCAGCAGCGCCTAAATCAACATGATCTTTTATCGTAAAATCAAAGTGAGGAATCGTACCCCACTGACGCAATTCAACATTATCATCCTCAGATTTACCTTCAGGCACTGACTCATCCAGTAGGTTCGGTATACTCATCAATAAATGATGAATTGTCTGATTGAGCACTGACAGCTCATCTTCAGCCGTCTTTAAACTATCACCCAGATCTGCAATTTCTGCTAATAAAGGTTGAATGTCTTCACCTTTTGCTTTTGCCTGACCAATAGATTTTGAACGAGTATTACGCTCATTTTGTAGTTCTTGAGTACGGATGGACAAGGCTTTACGCTCTTGCTCTAATGAATTAAAACTTTCCACATCAAAGTCATAAGAACGACGTTTTAATTGTTCTGCAATTGCTTCGGGGTTTTGACGTAATCGTTTTATATCTAACATGAAAATTGACCTAAATAAGTGTGTATCTACAATGCTCTATTTTATTTAAGAGCGCTTTTAAGCATAGTGATTAAATCAATAAGATAGTACATCACTGCTTAGATTGCCATTGCCTTTAAGAGCAAGAAAAAGTACGGAGTTTATCGGTATCAATAAGTACTTTCAATGGGGCTATTGAAGGAAAATAGCAGATAAGCTAAGTTGTTAGTTTAGCACCTGTTTGGCAAGTTGCATACCCAACCAGACCATTGCTATACAGCTTATGATAGAAATAAAAATATTGCTTAATGCTGCAACTAAACTTCCCTGTTCTAGTAAGCTTAATGTTTCGAGAGAAAAGGTGGAAAAAGTTGTTAGTGCTCCTAAGAATCCGACCAACACACCCAGACGTATTGAGGGATCTAAACCACTTTTTTGTGCAAAGAATATGGTTAATAAACCGATTAGAAAGGAGCCGATGAGGTTAACGGTTAATGTGCCATAGGGAAAATCACGACCGAGTGTTGTTGAAACAAGGTTTGATAAAGCAAAGCGCGAGATTGCACCTAATGCTCCACCTAGCATGATGCTGGCTAATTGCAACATACTGGATTTATTGTGCAGTTTTCCAAGAATATACTCACCAAGCAAAGCTCTCAACCGACAACACACTTTCTATGGATGAAATGACCCGTATTTTTGAGTTTTTTATATCAAGATGCCAGTTAGAATTTTCTTTAATAACAGTCACTTTTCTGAGATCAGTCCCCTTTTTATCGGCAAGCCATAAGGTATCATCACCCTCTTCTACAGTGACAATAAGCAAATGATTATTAGGTGATCTTTTTTTAATATTGTGATTATTTCTAATGAAATGCCCTCCATTGGTGAATTCAATCAAGGAGGATTCTTTATCATAGCCTATCTCAAAGATAAACTGACGTATTTCTACCCTCTGATCTTGTGGAAAAAGCAGTGATATTTCATCATTTAAAGGGTTTAATATCCCAATATTGACAACAGAGTCTGGTGAGGATTTTGAAAAAGAACGACTGCTTAAAAATCGGGAAGTTTCTTTTGTTTCTTCTACAGTCTTAGTAATGGATTTATAGTAAAAACCAGTGATTGGATCATATTGATCGACTGACATAGTAAAACCCATTTTATTCATTACCGATGCCTTTTGTTTTATCTGGGCTAAAGAGCCGATACTAATAAAAATTGTTACGAGGCTAGGTACAGCCTCGTAACAAAGTATCACTAAAAAATTCTAACCATTTTCAATCTTAATCGTTGGGAATTTTGTGCTGTAATCTTTAGCTTTCTCAGCTAACTTAGCACTAGTAATTCGCGCAATATCTTTATACATAGCGGTAATTTGACCATCAGGATCATTCACTACGGTTGGTTTACCACTATCTGTTTGTACACGAATACTCATATCTAAAGGTAAAGAGCCTAGGAAATCAACATTATGCTCTTTAGCCATACGTGTTCCACCTCCTTCACCAAAGATATGCTCAGAATGACCACATTCGCTACAAATATGAATACTCATATTTTCAACCACACCTAGCACTGGAATCTCAACCTTTTCAAACATTTTAAGACCTTTCCTAGCATCTAATAAGGCAATATCCTGAGGGGTTGTTACAATCACTGCACCACTGACTGGGATTTTTTGTGACAATGTGAGCTGTGTATCACCTGTTCCTGGTGGCAAATCAACAACCAGATAATCTAAGTCACCCCAGTTGGTATCACTTAATAATTGCTCAAGAGCTTGCGTTACCATAGGGCCACGCCAGATCATAGGGGTATCTTCTTCTACTAAAAAACCAATCGACATGGTTTTAATACCATAGTTTTCCATTGGCTCTAATGTTTTGCCATCCTTTGATTCTGGCTGACCTGAAAGACCCATCATACGTGGTTGGCTAGGGCCATAAATATCAGCATCTAATAAGCCAACACTTGCACCATCCGCCTGTAGTGCTAATGCTAAGTTAACCGATGTCGTTGATTTACCCACACCACCTTTGCCTGATGCAACGGCAATAATATTCTTAATACCTGCAATGCGTTTCAGCATTTTTTGCACTGCATGAGCAACAACGCGAGTTTCCACATTGATTTCAGCAGATTCAATCGCATCATTGGCTTCTAATAAAGTCTTGACCTCAACCGCTAATTCATCACGATATTCACCTGCTGGATAACCTTGTTGAATACGCACAAATACTTTAGTGCCATCAATTTCAATCGATTTAACTTGGTTTAGGCTGACAATATCTTGTTGTAGATAACGATCGCTGACTTCCTTTAATAAAGCCTCTACCTGCTCCTTAGAAATATCCGTCATAATTCACTCCGTGTCGTTCATTGAATACTAAAATGCGCATTCTACACGATGAAGCACTAGACAAAAACTGGATATTTATTAAGGATAATGAATCTGTACTTTTGATGATATAAGCTAAGAAGTCTTACAATGTCAACGGGCATCGCTTTACTCTTTCAAAAATCTTGTGACACTGATTATAGTCTCCGTGCAAGATTGTTATAAGTTACACTGCGGTTAAATATCATTGATTGACTGTCCAGCTCATCGGTTTTATATAGGGAATAACCTTCATAATAGCTAGCATCAATTCCCCTTATATAAATATCACGGTCATTTATTTGATCAGTTAAAGCCTGCTTGAATGAAAATTGATTGATTAATATTCTGTTAAGGTCTATCTTGAGTAAAAGAAAGGATTAAATTTCAAGGTTAAAAGTGCATAAAAAGCTAACAAGTCAAATCACATCGAACTAAAATTCAACCTATTCAGTTAGTTTAATGATTGACCTAGCTAAGGTGCTAGGCGTTGTGTACACCACTCACCATTTGCTTTGGTATATTCAAAACGATCATGTAAACGCCCTTCTCTACCCTGCCAGAACTCAATGGTTTCAGGCACAATACGATAACCACCCCAGAAGGTAGGATTAGGAATTGCACCATTAGCAAAACGTTCTTTTAAATTAGCCATACGTTTGACTAAGGTTTGTCGTGAATCAATCACGCTAGATTGGCGTGAAACCCAAGCGCCTAGCTGGCTACCACGGGGGCGTGAAGTGATATATTTCAATGATTCAGCGATAGAAATTCTCTCAGCTTTACCACAGACTTCCACCTGTCGTTCTAGCTCTGTCCACGGAAACAGAGCCGCCACTGATGAATTTTCAGCAATTTCTTGGGCTTTCTGACTAGTATAATTAGTAAAAAAGACAAAGCCCTGTTGATCAAATGTTTTCAATAAAACGGTTCTAATACTCGGTCTTCCCCCAGCAGAAACCGTTGCCAAGCTCATGGCGTTGGCATCAACCACATCTACTTCACAAGCCTGCTTAAACCATGTTTCAAACTGTAACATAGGGTCATTATTGAGTTGGTCACGACCTAAGCCAGACTGCATATACTCTCTTCGGTATTCACTTATATCCATAATCACATAGTATAATGTGAATTAAGCGCTAAATGATAGCCAATCCATGACCTGAAGTTCAAAATATAAGGAAGATCTTAACTTTTCAACAACCTTGAGAATAGAGCTTCCATCATTAGCAGAGTATTAAGATGAAAATAAGGTTACAAGGATTTGCTGCAATAATTTTAGGATTTTTAGCTTCTTGGCGTTTATATGATTACTATATAAGCTATACGTCTGGAGTAGAAACTACAATATACTTACCAAAGATATTAATACCAGTTATCAGTTTTTTTGGTGTTGAGAAAGGGTTATTAGCTTTAGGGTTGCTTCCATTATTTATTGTTTTGTATGGGTTAAGGAAAATGATATTTAAAATTGATGGTTAAATAGAAAGATTTTCTTATCTATTTTGACGTTTTGCTACTGCCATGTTTTTTTTGGAATCAGTTAAGAACCCGCTCTTAATTCACATTATACTGTCTCAATATCCAATTTCCTACCGCTCCGAAGTAACAAATATGAATAAACTTTTCCCCGTAATGATCCTTTTAATTCTTGCAGTCTCTATTTACTTTGCTCTATCACAAACTCCCAAAAAAATTCAAAACCCAGAACAGACTAAAGCAGACACTTTGACACGTGAGGAAGTTAATCATAGCTTTGGCACCAAGCCCAATCATGTATTTCACCCTAAAATAGCCATTGACACCAATATTGCTCCTAGCATAGCCATTAAAAAAGGAGATAAAAGCCCTCTGCATGTCTATGAAGTTGCTAAAGATACTTATTTATTTTATGGGAATATTGCTGAAGTTGATGAAAATAATCGTGGCTATAATGGCAATGCAGGCTTTGTTATCACCCATGACAGTGTGGTCGTGATTGATTCATTAGGCACACCTGCACTAGCACAACGAATGATAAAAACCATTGCTAGCATCACAGACAAACCAATTAAACACCTTATCATTACACACAACCATCCTGATCATGCCTATGGTGCTATTGCATTTAAAGCGCTGGGTGGTGTTAATATTATCGGTCATCAAGGGACGATGGATTACATCCAGTCAGGGCGCATAGGACATTCCGTTAACTATCGTAAAACCTTTATTGAAGAGGATATGCAAGGCTTCACTCCTGTTATTCCCGATACTTTGATTGATATTCCTGAGTTTAGTAAAATGATCATTAAAGTGGGCGGGAAAACCTTTGCCATCTACAATATGGGTACACAGCATTCTTATGGTGATCTTATAGTGCAACAGGTTGAAGATAAAATTATGTGGATTTCTGATCTTGCCTTTAATAACCGAGTCACTTACATGGCTGATGGTCATTCAGAGAAGGCAATTCATGCCCAGCAATGGTTATTAGATAATTTTTCGGATAGTCAGTTAATGATTCCAGGGCATGGTAGTGCACAGACAGCCCCCTTTCCAATGGTGAAAATGACACAGAATTACATCAAACATTTACGTGAAAAAGTAACAGTGGCTATTAATGATGACCTTGAACTACAAGAAGCCATCGATAGTATTCATTTTGAACAATGGCAAAAAACCAATCTTTATGACTTAAATCAAAAAAAGAATGTTGATTTTATTTATCGAGAGCTTGAGGAGACTTTATTTTAAGCCCCCTCATTGCAAAAGCTAAGACTAAACAAAAGGATGTTGACCTTGTTTACCCCACGGACTAGGCTGATGCCACCAACGTTGAGCAATCGTGCCATACATGGATCTAAAGTCTGTGGTATGACGCACATTACCATTCTGATCTAGTTTTGCTAGATTAGGATGCTGACCATAAATACCACGTTTTACACTACCCCCTAGTACCATTTGCGCACTCGCTGTTCCATGATCTGTGCCTGCCCCTTTATTCTCTTTGGCACGTCGTCCAAATTCAGAATAAGTCACTACTAAGACTTTATCCCAAACACCTGCTCGTTTCATCGCATTAGAAAAAGAATCAAGACCACTCGCTAATTGAAAAAGTGCATTACCATGCGCTGTTATCTGGCTTGAATGAGTATCAAAGCCAGGCTGAGTCACCTTATAAACAGGTGCATCGACACCATTAAGAATCATCTGTGCAACGGCTTGCAGACCATTTCCTAGATCACCACTATAGTGCCCAGCAACAGGACGAGGATTCATGCCAACTTTTTTAGCAATCTGCTCACCAATAGTATGCAGTTGATTTTGAGTCTGGGTTATATGGGTAAGAGCGCTCGTTCCCCGTCTTTTCATCTGCACACTTTCCACACGTTTTGCCGCTTTAACAAAGGTGTTTAAGTTATTTAAGGTAACGCCATGTAAGTGACGACCATTCATCACTCCGCCCCCTTCAACACCATTATCAATGACCACACCATGGAGACCTTTCTTAAAACGAGGGACTATATGTGAAAGCCAACCATTATTAAAATCAGATAATGAACCACTCTCTAATACATCCAATGACTGAAAGTGCGATAAGGAGCTATTAGAATAACCCACACCATGGACCCATGCCATCTCGCCACTTTTCCAAAGCCGATCAAGCTTACTCAAGTGTGGATGCATACCAAACTTATTTTCACCTTCTAGGCGATGAACAGCACGCTTACTAATGGCTATATTAGGTCGGAGGTCATAGTAGTGACCATCTTCATACGGTACTAAAGTATTAAAACCATCGTTCCCACCTTTTAAATGAACGAGAACAACAATACGTCCTAATTGTTTTAAATTAATTGCTGATGCAACCTCTGGAAATGTAGCACCTAGACCAACATAGCCAGCATACTGTAAAAAATCACGTCGATTCATAACTGTTTTTCACTATTGTTTGTTTTATAAACTTAATAATTCTTAAAAAAGAAGCCCAATATCAGAGCTAAAACTAAATAACCTTTTTATATAACTTATTTAATTTTCAGCCCTAGAGAAGTTGATTGACCTCTTTAATACACCTGATAACTGGGATCAAGTACCAAAGCACGTATTAAACGTTGCTTTCCTCGTTTTTCTGGAAAAGGATTAACAGCCTGAGTATTTAATAACCATTCCGCCATCTCATCCCGCGATAGCTGTGGAAGTTTTGCATCCATACTACTTTTTTTATTCCTAAGATTGCCACGAGTCAGGTTTCTTAATAATGAATCTCTTAATAGAAAAGATTGTGTACTCACCCAATTCTTACCACTCACCCAGCCTTTAACTGTTGAATGATTAAATAAGGGTTGTCCCATCAGTGAGAGTTGATGATAAAGATTATTTCTAGGTAAGCTATAGGGCAAGGTACGCAAAGTGCCTACGGCCAAATCAATGGGTGACTTAATTAAGGCACCTCTATTTTGTGGTGACCAAAACTCTTTACTAGTCAGTACGAGTTTTAATAACTGGGTAATATTATAATTTGAACGTACAAATGAAGCTGCCCAACGCTTCATTAAACTACGATTCGGTCTATTAACTGAAACAAACTCATACCAGAATCGTTCAACAATACGAACAGGAGTAGTGTGGTGCTTGAGCATAACATCGAGCGCTTGATCACCATTGAAGTTACCCACTTTTCCGAGTATGCGTTTTTTTCCATGATCATGTAGCTTAGGCTTATTGACAAAGCCACCCGCATTATTAATGCCCCAGCCCGTGAAGGCTCTTGCCGCTTCACGAATATCAGGTTCTTTGTATTGCCCACGCCCTACGGTAAATAATTCCAAGACTTCCCGTGCAAAATTTTCATTCGGGCTACCTTTTACATTTTCATAGCCATCAAGATAAACCAACATAGCGGGATCTTTAGCAACATCATGTAATAAGGTACGAAAATTACCTAATGCATGTTTGCGTAGCAATTGGTTTTGCCGATAGAGCAAAGAGGTCGCAAGTGTCTTATCAATGGTTGATGGAAAAAAGTTATGCCAGAACAGTGTCATCCTTTCAAGTAATGGAGAGTCGGTTTTCAATAAGTGACTCGACCACCATTGTTGTAATGCTTTCCCTTCTCTATTCGCAGTACGCATCATCATGCGTTTATTGTTCTTACTTTTCCTCATTGCATATAATCGATCCCATTTCGACATATGCAATAAAGGTGGCGGCATTGAATGCCGCCGATACAATATAGAATCGACAGCATGATTTATTGGTTTCCCAACAAGCTGTTGAATACTACCCCATTCTGCCCCTAGACCCGTTCTTGATACTAGGTGACTAGCATCTGCTAAACTCAACCTACTCACAACTAACCTTCCTATTTTTTTCAAAAAAATTATTATATAATTAGAACCTAAATCAATTACTTTACGTCACAGTATTGATCTAACCAGATATTCAAGGTAACCGCTTTCTACTTAAAAAAGCGAATATATTTTAAATTTCTACCAATAAGGCAGTGTAATACCATCTTTTTTCTGTATTAGAATGACAACCTTAACTAGCACTAACTACGCCAGAATAGATAAAATATAAATAGCCCTAAACGCTATTCTTGTATAAGAGTTTAGAACTATATTCTCACTATTGCTTTAAAAAGCTTGCTAATGAGCAACCATTAAATTTAATCATAGAGACCCGCAAAGAAACGATTAAAATCTATTCATTGTTTTCTCAATTCTTTCACTAATTCCAATGCAATAATTCTATATTTATTGCTACTAGTTTTTTCAATCCAGATAGCCTACTGTAATTAAAGCCTAGACGCAAACCCCTAATACAACAGCAACTTAATTGCAACAACCCAAGCTGAACAAACAAATACTGTTGTTAAAAATACAACAGTTTTGAAGAAATTTTATACAAAGAATAAACAGGTCTCGTTTCATTTATCCCAACTTATTTTATTGCTCAATTAATGTATCTATTTCACATTATTTTCTCTTTTAAAAAAAGCAATAGCCGTCAAGCCAAAATTACTCCAACTTCATCAGCCAATACCTCACCCTGAAAACTTTTACCCATTATCTTCACTACGTTATGAATGACCTTCGCATAAGTACAGCCTCATAATAAAAGTATTACCTATAAAAAAAGGCTGTACGCAACAATAACGACGAATGTTCAATAAGATCCTCGCTAAACACTCCAGCATTGGAGGGTCTCATAAAAGAACATCTAGTCTCTCTCGATTGTTATATGCGAAGGTCTTTTACTTTATATTTAGCGTGATCTTGAGCAAAGGAAAACTCATGTCGAAATGGTTCATCTCTATTCAATTACTTAGTTTATTAGCCCTATTAATCTTTAGTCATCAGGCAAAAAGTTATATGCCTGCTCAGGACATGCAGATCAATAGAATATCCACACACCATAGTTCATCAAAGAATACTTCATTGACTCATTCGCTCAGTAAGGCTGATAATCGTCTTCTACTAATTGCTGTTTCAAGCGAAGGTGCAAGCAAGCATAAACTCAGGATTGGCAAGCAACTCATCCCCCCTGTACCCAAGTCATATACTCAGGTTAAAAGCTGGAATACTCACTGTACTTCTGAGTTCTTTTACTTATTAGAAAAAGACTTACCTCGCCAAGCAACAATAACGATATCAGTAGAAAGCAATGCAACTAATTTAAATATAGCGGCAATGACATTCGACCATATCGAACAAAAGGTACCTCGTACTATTGCATCCAATACCAGTAAAGACCCTGAGTTAATTACAACAAAACTACCTGCTCAGCCCAATCATTCACTGATTATTGATGCACTTTGTGTGGGTCAGGGACTCCCTCGTGGTCAATTAGAAGCGACTAAAAATCAAGATATAATCTTTCATATCGGTGATCCCAATGAACGTGGCGCACAAATGAGTGGGAGCTTTCAACGGTCAAGTGGGCGTAGCGTGCTAAAATCATCATGGCGCTGGCAACGAAAAACACGAACAAGCAACCGAATAAGTCAAACAGTGGTTGCAATCCAGCCTCTTAAGTTTGCCAGCACATTACTTAGTGCAGGTGATGATCAACATCTTTACTATTGGCAAGGACCTATTGCGGTAAAAAATACCCATCCCTTGCCTCATTACTTATTGAAACAAAGCAACCCGTCCTTTTCGACAGAGACAATACGAATAAGTTCCAAAAAAATGTCGGGGTATGATGGAAATTCACACACATTGCAACATATGTATGCTAAAGATCAGCCTTGGAACAGCAATCAACGCTACTATAAATTAAAATTTGGTCAGATTAGAGACGCGCGCACACATCAGCCTATTGCTTCTATTTCTATGGATAAATCAACGGGGAAAAAATATACAGAGATACTCTGGTCAAATATCAACCCCAAGCAACTTTATGGTCTTCACAAAAATACATTAAATCGCTACTCCCTCAAGACACGACAATGGAAGGTCGTACACAGCTTTCAAGAATCAGGCATATTAACGGCTAATTTTGAGGGTAACCTTTCTGCGGATGATCGCTATATTGCGCTTAATGATGGTGCTTATGTTTGGCTTTATGATATCCACAAAACGCGCATAGCAGCAAAAATGGCAGCACCTAAAAACTTAGACTGGATGTCAGTGAGTCAATCAGGAAAATATATTATTAGCAATGAAGGGCGCTATGGGGTGAAACTGTACAATATGCAGTTTCAGAAGCTTCGCCATCTGGCTCACAAGGGAGATCATGCTGATATTGGCTATGATGCATCGGGTGATGAAGTTTATGTACAAACCTGCCCTGCTTCAATGACTCGCCTTAAAGATGGCAAGAAAACAGATTTACTAGGATTGAGCTATTTCTGTGGTCATGTTTCCACACGAAATATAAAACAACCTGGTTGGGCTTATTTTAGCGCGAGACCTGATCCAAAAGATAACCATTATGGTACGGCTTTAAAGGCTGAGCTACTGGCTGTTAAGCTCGATAAGAGTCAAACGGTTAAGCATCTTGGTAAACATTACAGTAGCTTTAGTGCCTATGATCGACAAGCAAAAATGGTGGTTAGCCCTGATGGAAGCCAAGTGATGTTTAATAGTGATTGGGGGCAACGAGAAGGAAATATATATGCTTATACTCTACATCAAGCTTTAGCTCCTAACCAGTTTTCTGCCCAACTTAATGCACAGCTTGATTTTAGTATTAAAGGCTCAGAGTTGCACTGGTCAAAGGTATCAGGAAAAGGAGAAGTGATTTTTAATGATGCCTCTAGTAGAAATACAAAGGCTATATTTTCACAAAATGGTCGCTATGTCTTGAGACTTGAAGCTCAAACAGCACAAGGAGTTATTAGTGATGAAGTGGTTATTCAGATTGGTGCTTATTCCTATAAGGAAGATAGGTCAGTCAATGATAAAGTAGAACTAAATCAACACTAATGAACGGTAGCTTAGGCTGAAGTCTAACAAAAGGTCAGACTTCAGCCTATACATGCTAAGTGGTTATAGCTTCACTGTACGATAGTTATCGCTTGTTCCACCAATACGTCGCTTAATTGCCTGTGCTAACTGATGTACTGCCATCGCATACTTACTGCTATGGTTATAACGAGTAATAACATAAAAGTTATGATCAGCCAACCAAACCTCTTCACCACCATAAACACTCATTCGTAATAATCTTACTTTATTACCAATAGAGCCTGTCGGGCTAACACCTGCACGCTTCATTTTGCTTAGGCTATGCACCGTCTTGTAGCTATGTTTATAACGCTTATAATCACGACCTTTAGTACGCGCAAGTACTGCAACATCACCGCCTGTTCTCCAGCCATGCTTACTAAAATAGTTCGCTACACTGCCAATCGCATCTGCAGGAGTCCATAAGTTACAGCCACCTTTACGATCCATATCAACACCATATAGCTTAATATTACTTGGCATAAACTGACATAAGCCTAATGCTCCTGCATAAGAAGCTTTTGGCTTTAAAGGATTAAGACCTGTGCGACGAGACATTAATAAGAAGCTTTCTAATTCACTTTGGAAGTAATTACCACGGCGTGCATTTCTGAACCCCATTGTTGCTAAGGCATCTATCGCGCGATTCTGCCCAACGTTGCCACCATAACGTGTCTCAACACCGATAATACCTAGAATATATTCCTTAGGTACACCATAACGCCGCTCAGCTTGCTCAAATACAGAACGATTTTGACGATAGAAAGCAATACCTTTATTAATAGTCTTTGGTGTTAAGAATAAACTTCTATAACGAGACCAGCTACCTGACCTTGATTTGCTCTTTACTCTCTTTCTTTTAGGTCTTTCATCCTTATACGCCATTTTCTTTAAAAAGCTTGTTGCACGAGTATTAGAAAATAAATGATTCAAGTAACGACGATCAAAACCATGCCGCTGTGTCATCATGTTAATAAAAGCAACCGTATTTTGATTGCCTGCAAAATCACCTGTCAATCGGCTTGCTTTAGGCTGATTAGAACGTCTTGGTTGATAAGTATCATTAGGCAAGACGATACGATCAAGGCTCGTCAGCTTTCGTTTAATCAACCTTGCGGGTTTGCGATAAACAACCTTCTTAGGCTGCTGATAGCTAGGTCTTGCTTTGACCGCAGGTCTCCGTTGTTGTGAACGATGGACTCTTGCAACCCGCTTAGGTGGCTGAGCCTGACGATACACTCTTGCAGCCCGCTGAGGTGGCTGAGCCTGACGGTACACTCTTGCAGCCCGTTTAGGTGGCTGAGCCTGACGATGCACTCTTGCAACCCGCTTAGGTGGTTGAGCCTGACGATGCACTCTTGCAACTCGTTTAGGTGGCTGAGCCTGACGATGCACTCTTGCAACCCGTTTAGGTGGTTGAGCCTGACGACGCACTTGAGCCACACGACGAGGAGGGGCTATCCTAGGAGAAACCGCTTTCCACTTTACTGGCTTTTGCTCTACAAGATTCCCCTCTCTTCTATCAAAATTCTGCTTTTGCACTGAAGCTTCAGCAGCAGTAATAATTTTAGGATGCGATGGCTTATTCCATTGTTTACGAGGTTTTTGTACATGCTGTTGCCGTACTTGAGACTTTTGTTGTTGTAGTTTTTTATACTGAAGCTGTGGTTTAACTTTAGCAATAGGCAGTGGGTTCGGCTTAGGAACATCTGTCACCACCTCATTATAAGAACACCCCACCACACCCACAACAGCGAGTGTGATAATGGACAAGCCAGCCCAATATTTTATTTTCACTAACATTTACCCTACCTAAAATGGAAATATTTAATCCACACTGGTGAATTAAAATAAAAAGAATTACTTCAAGAGACTGAAGCTTAAGTACGCACCCTTATTTGTATTTTTTTGACAGTAAATTTTCAAGCAGATCGTAAATCCTATTTACCCTATACCTAGAAAGCCCTACTGTGATGCTATAAAAAATTATAGCAAAAAGCCTCCTTATCAGAGCAATTAATTAGACACACGGACTAAAACAAACAGCATTAATCAGAGGTTAATTAAGCGTATAGCATACCCTACCTGTCATTACGCTGACTCGTGATGCTTTAAATTTGATTATCGCTAAGCAGAATCTTCTACACTCTTCTGCTCTATAAGTTTGAGGGATTTTATGGATTAGATTTTCTTGAACACTGCTTATACTGAACATCGGCTTTAGAAGCAACTTTAGTTATTAATAAGTTGTTGAAAAACTCACCTTTTCGTATAAAAATATTATAAGACAAGCTAAAAATAACTGATTGCTATGTATAAAAGTTATACATAGCATACAAAAAGATAACAGTAAGATACTAATAACTAATATTATAATAAATATATCCTATTTATTTAAAAATAAAGTGAATCTTTTTTCAGAATCACTGTTTATCTACTACTACACTCTATATATTATCACTTCATAAACTGAAAAGACTACGACTAGGGTAATATTTTAAAACATGTATAAAATTTCGACAATTCACAGAAAACAATCGAATATGAATCATTGCCGAAGCAACCCCCTGCATGTGTTTAATTATTTAACTCAAAGACTCAACACTATCAAGGATGATGCTACCGATGTCTATTAATCAATTAAGTAATCAGCTATTCAATAATGTCTATCCAGAGCTAAAGCGCATTGCTTCAGCACAACTCTCTAGAGAAAGGGCAAATCATACACTCTGCCCTACTGAGTTAGTCAATGAAACCTACCTCAAACTAGAGAAAAATAGTGCATTTTCATTTAATAATAAACAACATTTCATTGCTCTTTGTGGTCGCAATATTCGCCAAGTTTTAGTTGACCATGCCAGAAAGAAAAAACGCGTAAAACGAGGTAGTGGACAACAGGCTATTACACTCAAAAACCATATGGGGCAAGTGGAAGCCAATGTTGAACATGATGTATTAGAGCTTAATGAACTACTCAATAACCTTGAATCCATCGATCCTATTCAAGCCTCTATTGTTGAGTTACGCTTTTTTTCTGGTCTTACGGTAGAAGAAGTAGCGGACGAGCTTGATATTTCAGTTTCTAGTGTAAAACGTAAATGGACTCTAGGGAGAGCATGGCTATATCGAGAAATGAAAAGTTAGAATCTAATTTTCAAGATGAAGTTGAAGAGGCTTTTTTTGAGGCACTTGAACAACCCATTGAAGAACAAAGTGCATGGCTTAAATCTCAATATAACAATAGTACCCTTGTTGATGAGGTGCATAGCCTGCTTGAAGCTCATCATGGTGCGGGCTTCTTAGATGCTTCTAGTGACACACTAAGTAAGACAACAAACGCTACTGAAACCCAGTGTCCCAATTTAGTCGGGCGTACTCTGGGAGCCTATACTGTTATCCGCCAAATTAATAAAGGTGGCATGGGCAGAATTTACATTGCACAACGTAATGATGGTGAATATGACAAAGTGGTCGCCATTAAAGTGGTCGAAGTGGCGGGCATTGATGTGAGTCGCTTCTTCCAAGAACGACAAGTGCTTGCTAACCTTGAACACCCCAATATTGTTACCTTATTAGATGGTGGTACATTACCTGAAGGCTTCCCTTATATTGTAATGGAATATGTTGATGGTGATCCCATTGATGAGTTTGCAATACATAACCACTATAATAAGCGACAGATTGTCTCTCTATGTCTTGACCTCTGTCACGTAACCCACCGCTCACATCAGCATGGTGTTATCCACTGTGATATTAAACCTGCCAATATATTAGTGACCCCTACGGCTAAGTTAAAATTACTCGATTTTGGTATTGCACAAACATTGGTTAATACTCATTCTGATCAATCACACAGCAATCATCCTTTTGCACTCACCCCCATCTACTCTAGCCCACAACGGCATAATCAAATGCCATCACATATTGCCGATGATATCTATAGTATTGGTATTGTACTAGGGCAGTTACTTTCCAAAAAAATACCACCTAAAATACAACGTGTCTCACGCTTTAAGAAAAAGTTTGATATAGCGAATACAAAGGCGATGGCAAAAAAGATTTCTAATCGTGAGTTAAGAGCTATCTTTTGCAAAGCCACCCATGAAAATAGAGATCAACGTTATAGCTCTGCCTATGCATTTAAAAATGATTTAAATAACTGGATTAATCATAATCCTGTTGATGCGGTAGGAAAGCGACCTCTTTATTTAGTAAGAAAGCACATTGGTCATTATTGGCGCTGGTGGCTAAGCTCAGCAATTGCATTAGTTTTACTCTATCAACCCATTAACCTATATTTCGCTAATCAGGAGAGAATTGAACAAGATCGCCTCTTGAAGGAAGCCAAGCATGATGATGAAGCTAAGCAACGAGGTGCTGAAGAAGAAATAATAGAGATGGTTCAAGAGCTTGAGAGCCTTGGCGTTGTGGGAAAGAGTAATATCAAGGAATATTTATATTTTATCAACCAATCGGTTGAATATAATTCAGAGCTTAGTAAGAGTAAACACCCTGATAGTGAAGTACTCCATCGTTTACACATACAGACAAAAATCTTATTAGCAAAATATACTGGGCATCCTTATGAGTTAAGTGTCGGTAAAACCTATCATGCCAAAGAACTTTATCGTAAAACATTAAGTGAAGAAGAGGCTTGGTTACGAAAGCATCCAGAGAATGAGGTTAAAATCAATATTCTCGATATTAAACATCAGCTAGCCAAATTCTTATTGTACTCAGGTGCTTATGAATCAAGCATTGAAGAACTCAATATGATTAACCATGAAGCTCTATCCTTACTTCAGTCTTCACCAGCCACTAAAGCAGAGTTGGTAAAACGTCGGCTGATCATTCCGATAAATTTATCACGTACTCATCTCTATATACAGCTAGGTCGGCTAACAGAGGCAAAGGCACTCATTAAGACATCATTACAAGAGTTGAGAACCATTAATAATAGTATCGAACTTCATCAACACCTCTTTATTGAGCTAAAAATTCATATTAGCTTACTAGAGATCCAATCTAAACAGGTCAACCCAAATTTAGAAACGTATCAACAAATGAAGCAAACTGCTCAGTCGCTAGCGCTTCTCAAGGATAATCTACATAACACACCCCAACTTTTATTGATGCGTATTGAAAATAGCTTAGCCTGTACTGCCTTAGCGATAAATAAAACAGCATTAGCACAGCAACATTTACAGACTGCGATTACCTATTCTTACCAAGTGCGTAAACATAATATTAATATAAAAAGAATAAACCAAATTTACAATCACTATACTCAACGCTCAAAATCACTCATTGAAAAGCTGCAATGCACTGATCCAAAAGAATATATACTACCTTCAAGCTGAGCCTCTAGACCTTTCTCATATGATTAAACTCACTCAAATCGAAGTCTTTTTCAAAAAAAATAAAATAATTTGAGCCGCTTTCTTAAATTACGTCGCCTTTAATAACAAGGACGAAGGAACTTCAAAGCTCCTAAAAATAAAGTCTTAAAAGTTAAGCGACTCATCTAATAGATACATAAGGAAGAATATCATGTTAAATACAGTTAAAGCATTTGCAGCAATAACACTCATTTCCCTAGTAGCCTCCCAATCTGCTACTGCTGGTGATCTTAAAATGACCAAAGTCGGCTATGCTGGTAATGGTTGTCCATCAGGCAGTGCTGATGTCAGTATTGCTCCTGGTGGAAAAGCCGTCTCAGTACTCTTTGATGAGTTTTATGCTGAAGCAGGCATTAATAACCGTACTTTTGATCGTAAGAAATGTGATATTTCGATTACTATGAAAATACCTAGAGGTTTTAGTATCTCTCTTGTTAATGCTGACTACCGTGGATTTATTGAGCTACCTAAGAGAGCGAGTGCTGTATTCTCTCGTGAATATTTCTTCGCTGGTACTCGTGGCCCACGTTTTGTTAATCGCTGGAACGGCAGTAGAAGTGAAGAATTTTTCAAAAAAGATCGCTTAGCAGTCTGGGCTCATACATGGTCTCCTTGTGGAGCAAATGTAATCCTTCGAGCTAAAACTGCGATTAAAGTAAAAACTCGTCGTAACCAACAAGCAATGGCAGGGGTTGATTCTGTCGACGTCAAGTCTGATACGATTGTTCATCATCGTGGACCTCATGCATTAGATTTCCGTCTACGTTGGAAGCCTTGCAAGATGTAATCACTTTTTGGAAGTGACTTGTTCAAAGTAAGCAGTGGAACCTCCTTTCACTGTTTACTTCTGAGCTTGTTACTACCACTTAAAATAATCAACACCCTAAAATGGCTTATATTATACCTTAAAAACAATAGCTTACTATAATCCACTTATCGATACCACAGACCCTATAATCTATATATATACAAACCAATAGTCAGAATGTTTGCTAGGTTTACTATAGAAATACTATAAAAGTATTCTGATAATTATAATTTTTATACAGAGAATAGGAGCATACTCATGACGTTTCACAGTATGACCAAGAAGACCATCACACTGTTAATTTTTGTCGTAACAAGCATCATATCGACAGCAACTTATGCCAATAGCACGCAAGTTAAAGTTAAGCTTGATAAGCAAGGCAAGGATATTCAAAAAGGTATCCAATTAGGTCAGATAACTATTGCCGAAAAGAACATCTTAAATAAAGAGCAATTGCGTATCAGCAAAACCTATAAAAGCATGTTAAGTGACAATAAAATCAACAGCACAGAGAAAACACAATTATTTAAAATGCTACATCGTAGCCGCTTAAAGATTTTTGACTTTCGTTATAACAAAGATCGCAGTAAATAATTATTAATAGGATAGGTTTGTATGAGAACAAGTTTTTTGAGCGTAAGGAAAATTTGATAAAAAACTCAGTTGATTAGTGTAATGAGTATTTTAAGACAATTTTAAATATAACGATCATAAAAACGAGACTCTTACAAAGCTCTCAAATCTACAACTACATTCTCACAGAACTTGTGAGAATGTACTCAGCGTATACCTTTCAGTAACTGACTAATCACTAAATCAACATTCTCACAATCAAGCCCTGCTATATTCTCTATTTTATTAACCTCTCCCCCTGTCATCACCCCTGTTAAGAAAGGTCTTGTGACAGGATAAAGACCTAAACCTGATTTATCTAATGCTGCTGCAATATGCATTAGACCCGTATCCATACCGATCACTGCCTCTGCCCCAGCAATAAGCCCTGCTAAGTGAGACAGTGAAGCTTTTGGTAATACGAGGACATTGCTGTGTTTATCTGCTAAACGTATGGCTCGCTGATGTTCTCTCTCATTCCCCCATGGAAACAGTACGGTTATTTTATTGGTATGCAGTGTGGTTAATAATACTCCCCAATACGACTCTCGCCATTCCTTATCAACCCTACTTGTACCATGCAAAGCTACAATATAGGGGCTTGTAATCTCTAATGCTAAATCAGGAAATACAACGGTTGATAAGCCATAATCAAGTACTAAACCTTCTAATGTATAACCCAAAGCCTGTGCCATTAAATGACGATTACGAGTAATGGCATGTTGATTTTTGTTTACCTTAAAGGTTCTTTGATAAAAACGAGAAGCTAAAGGCTCTCTAATACTTTTAGCATCATAACCCCATATACCCTGCTCTGCCTTTGCCCATCGTGCAGCAACTGCACTTTTCACCAGTCCCTGAGAATCAATGACACAATCATAGTTTTGCAAGCGCAACTGTTTCTTTAGCCTTTTAATTTCAGCCCATGTCTGCCTGCTAAATAAAGCTTTTTTCCAACGGCGCATAGCCACTGGGATGACTTGGTTTATTAAAGGGCTCCAGCGCGGAACTTCTGCAAAGCCTTCTTCTACTAGCCAGTCAAATTGAACATCATCACATTGACGCATCGCATCAACTACCGCTGGAAGCATATGTACAATATCACCCAAAGAGGAAGTTTTGACAATTAAAATTTTACGCATCTTATTTAATCCTGAGTGTTTAACCCATATTTTCTACGCGATGGTTCATAACTAAGGCTAACCACTAGGTACATCAACTTAACATAAGCTCAATACTTGTACCTTGCCCATAAAATCCTTACCATACTTTCACCAACAAAATTATAAAAGCTATTATGGGAGAAATATATGAAAAAAATCCTCGTTACAGGTTCCGCTGGATTTATTGGATCAGCATTAAGTCTTCGTTTACTTGATCAAGGTGATCAGGTCATTGGTATTGATAACCACAATGATTATTATGATCCTGCACTAAAAGAAGCGCGCCTTGCTCGTCATATTAATCATCCTAATTACACCCATATCCGCATGAATATTGAAGACCGTGAAGGTATGGCTACTTTATTTAAAGAGCAACACTTTGATGGGGTTGTTAATTTAGCGGCTCAGGCAGGAGTTCGCTACTCTTTAGAAAATCCTATGGCCTATATTGATACCAATCTTGTTGGTTTTGGTCACTTGCTTGAAGGGTGTCGCCACAATAAGGTAGGACACTTTGTTTATGCTTCATCCAGTTCAGTTTATGGCTCTAATACTAAAACTCCCTTTTCTATTCACGATAATGTTGATCACCCTGTCAGCCTCTATGCTGCAACGAAGAAAGCCAATGAATTAATGGCACATACTTATAGTCATTTATACGACCTACCCACAACAGGATTACGTTTTTTCACGGTTTATGGTCCTTGGGATCGTCCTGATATGGCATTACAAAAATTCACTCGTCGTATGGTAGCAGGTGAAAAAATCCAAGTGTATAATTATGGCAATCATCGTCGTGATTTTACTTATATTGATGATATTGTTGAGGGGGTTGTTCGTATACTCGCTCGTCCAGCACAAGGCAACCCTAATTGGGATGGTAATCAGCCCGATTCTGGCTCAAGTAAAGCCCCTTGGCGTGTTTATAATATCGGTAACAATCACCCTGTTGCCTTATTAGACTACATAGAAGCCTTAGAAAAGTCGATGGGAATTAAAGCCGATAAAGAATTGTTACCATTACAACCAGGTGATGTACCTGATACTTATGCTGATGTTGATGACCTAGTGGCTGAATTTAACTACAAACCATCAATGCCCGTTAAAAAAGGTGTTGAGAACTTTGCCACTTGGTATAAAAAATATCATGGTATAACATAACTAAGAGTGTAGAGACTAAGTATAAATAGCAGTTAATCCATAGGATTGCTCCATGCCTTCACCAAAATGAAAACATCGCATTTTTAAGTCTTTAATCACAGTGAAGCAATGGGTTAATATCAGCTGAAAAAATTATTTTTATCTTAAAGTGAAATTGAGCGAAAGTATTATTCGTAGCCTAAGAGATTAATAGGCTACGAAGATTCACTAAAACACGAATCAATCACCTGTTATCCAATTCAAATAACACTTCACACCTTCCTCCACGTTACGGAACGCTGTATCATAACCTGCTTCCCGTAGTGCCGTAATATCCGCTTCAGTAAAGCTTTGGTAAGCTCCTTTCAGATGATCAGGGAAAGGAATATATTCAATTTCACCTTTGCCATGCCACTTAACAACCGCGTTAGCCATATCATTAAAGGATTGTGAGCAACCAGTACCTAAATTAAATATACCTGATTTTCTAGGATTATCCATAAACCATAAATTCACATCCACTACATCATCAATATAAACAAAATCACGACGTTGCTCACCATTATCATAGCCATCGATACCCGCAAATAATCGGGCAATACCGTTCTCAGTTAGTTGGTTATGGAAATGAAAAGCGGTACTCGACATCGTGCCCTTATGCTGTTCACGTGGACCATAAACATTAAAATAGCGAAAACCAACAATTTGCGTCAATGCCTTAGGCATAAAATTACGCACATACTGATCAAACTGAAATTTTGAATAAGCATACATATTAATTGGACGCTCATACTGTCTATCTTCAGTAAATGTCAGACCTGAACCATAAACAGAAGCAGAAGAAGCATAAAGATATTGTACACGATGCTCATCACACCAATGCAATAACGACTTGGAATAATCGTAATTATTCTCCATAATAAATCGTCCATCCCACTCTGTTGTAGCAGAACAAGCACCTTCATGAAAAACAGCATCAACTGAGCCAAATTTCTCATTCGCTTTAATACGTTGAATAAATTCTTCTCGACTCATATAGTCTGCAATATCAAGATCATTGATATTCAGCATTTTCTTGCCATTTTCTAAATTATCAACAATTAAAATATCAGTCTCACCACGCTCATTAAGCTGTTTTACAATATTACTGCCAATAAATCCTGCACCACCCGTGACTATAATCATTCTGAAATCCTTATTTTTTCGATAATATGACTGGTTGACTGACCTTCCACAAAGCTCAGTATTTGTACATCTCCACCCTGCTTTTTAACACATTCACCACCCGCAACCTGATCCTCAGTATAATCTCCTCCTTTGACGATAACATCAGGAAGAATACGACAGTAAAGACGCTCGGGAGTTTTTTCACTAAAGGCAACCACCCAATCCACACATTGTAATGCTGCCAGCATGATCATTCGCTGATCAATAGAATGAATGGGACGTGATTCACCTTTTAGCTGGCGTACAGAATCATCTGAATTAACAGCAACCACTAAACGATCCCCTAATGCTCGTGCTTGTTCAAGATAAGCAATATGCCCTGTGTGCATTAAATCAAAGCAACCATTCGTCATAATAACTTTTTCACCTCGTTGATGTGCTTCAATAATAACCTGTTCTAACTGATCTTCATCTAATTGACCAAACCCAACTTCATTACGTTGATGTTGTGCTTGCTGTAGCTCAACAATACTGGTTGTTGCTGTACCCAACTTACGCACCACATTACCTGCCGCAAGATTCGCCAAAGCAACCGCATCAGCAAAACTACATTTTGCCGCCATCGCTGTTGCTAAAGTACCGATGACCGTATCCCCTGCACCCGTTACATCAAAGACCTCACGGGCATAAGTCGGTAAGTGAAAAGCTGGCTGACCTTTTTCACAGAGTGTCATACCTTCTTCCCCTCGTGTTACCAGTAAGGCTTCTAGATCCAGTGACTCTCTCAGTTTTTCTGCTTTTTCAACTAAAACTTCTGTATTTTCACACGCTCCAACGACCGCTTCAAATTCATGACGATTAGGTGTTAATAACGTTGCACCACGATATTTTTCAAAATCAGTTCCTTTTGGATCAATAATGATTGGCTTTCCAACTTTTCGAGCAGACTCAATAAGCTGCGCAACCGCTGAGAGTGTTCCTTTGTTGTAATCCGATAAAATAATTACATCACATTCAGTTAGTTGCTGTTTAAACTGTTCAATGAGGTCAAATTTATCAAGGTCAGCAAAATCATCCTCAAAATCCAAGCGAATCATTTGTTGATGCTGTGCAATCACTCGTAATTTAAGGCAAGTATCATGGGTAGGGCTACGTTGAAAAGAGCAATCAACATTTTGCTGACTTAATAACTGTTCTAATTTATCAGCATTATCATCATCGCCTGTTAATCCTAGTAATAATGGCTTGCCACCCAATGACGAGATATTTAAGGCAACATTACTCGCTCCGCCTGCACGTATTTCATTATCTCGCACATGTACCACAGGCACAGGGGCTTCAGGAGAGATGCGCTGTGTATTGCCATACCAATATTGATCCAGCATCACATCACCCACTACCATCACCTTGGCAGTAGAAAAGTCAGGAATGATTATTGACATTATTGTTCCTCAGTCACGTGTTGATCAATCTGCTGACACCACCAATGCCCAACCATTATGTGTGCTTCTTGAATACGTGCGGTTGTATTGCTAGGGATTTTAACGGCAATATTTGCTAGCTCAGCCAATTGATTACCTTCAGATCCCGTCATTGCAATGGTCATCATATCTTTTTCATTTGCAGCTTGTACGGCTTTAATAATATTGTTGCTCGCTCCTGATGTGGAAATAGCAATGAGCACATCCCCTGCTTGACCCAAGGCTTCAACTTGTCGAGAAAAGACCGTTTCAAAACCAATATCATTACTATGAGCGGTTAAGGTTGAGCTATTAGCAGTCAGCGCGATAGCAGGTAAAGCTCTTCGATTAGTTTCAAAACGCACAACTAATTCTGCAGCAAGGTGCTGGCTATCCGCTGCACTCCCCCCATTCCCACAGAACAAGATTTTTTTATTATTAGCTAAAGCATGAATCATTGCTGTTGAAGCCTTCTCAATAGTGCTAATTGCCTGTGTGTTGTGTTTCAATCGGTCGATAAGCGATGTGTGCTCATCAATGAGTTGTATAAAAGAAGCCATATAATCAGCCACTCCCCTAGGGTGATTTTTAATTAAGACTATTGTAACGCAAGATTATAGTAAGTGAACAATATCCTATATTAACAACTCTCATCATTTTTCATGCTATTCTTTTGGTCATGATAAATTCACCTAAAAAATGCTTGGTTGTTGGACCTTCATGGGTTGGCGATATGGTCATGGCACAAAGCTTATTTATTCAGCTAAAACAAGATTATCCTGCCATGCAAATTGATGTTCTCGCACCACAGTGGAGTAAAGCTTTATTAGAAAGTATGCCAGAAGTCACTGACTCGATTGTTATGCCTGTTGGGCACGGTTCGCTGGGGTTAAAAATACGCTACCAACTTGGGAAGTCATTGCGTGAAAAGGGTTATGACTGGGCAATTACCTTACCCAATTCGTTAAAATCAGCACTGATACCCTATTGGGCTAAGATTAAAAAACGCAGTGGGTTTAAAGGTGAGATGCGTTATGGGCTGATTAATACTATGCATATTTTAAACCCTGATATATTAACCATGACGGTGCAACGTTTTGTTGCTTTAGCAAGAGAGCCTAGTTCATCAGCACCTCAATATTTGGCTCCTCAACTTGCTGTTGATCAGACAAAATTATCTCAGACTTTAAAATACTTACAGCTTAATACTCCATTTATTATCCTTTGTCCAGGAGCTGAATATGGTGAGGCTAAACGCTGGCCTGCTAAACACTTTGCTCATCTTGTTGATGCGCTCTGCTTGAAAGGTTATCATGTTGTGATACTTGGCTCTGAAAAAGATCAAGGGGTTGCTCAAAAAATTATAGATAATGTGGGTAATTCTAGCCAATTAATGGATTTTACAGGGAAAACGAGTTTAACAGAGGCGATTCATCTTTTAACCGTTGCTAGCGGGGTGGTGAGTAATGATTCTGGTTTGATGCATATTGCTGCTGCCGTGAATACACCACTGGTGGCAATTTATGGTTCTTCAGATCCACATTTTACACCACCACTTTCTAAGAATCATAAAATAATTGATCTAGAGCTTGAGTGTAGCCCCTGTTTTAAGCGAAAATGTCCACTGGGGACTCGGGCTTGTTTAGAGGGTATTGAACCGACTTTAATTGAGACTCAGTTGTTGTTACTGATAGAGGGGGCTGAAGGTGAGTAACCCATATTTTTTCTTCCATTTAAGATAAAGAGTTGATTGAATAGATCAATAGCTTAAAAATAATTAAGTATTAATGACTCTGTTTTCATTTTAGCGAAATTCACAGGAATAT
>JAGLEV010000075.1 GCA_023144895.1 Thiotrichaceae bacterium | reverse complement strand
ACCTAACAGACATAAAATATAAAAAAATCACTGAGAATGCACGATTAAGATCTATCAATGAGCATACTTACAAACATCGTATGCAAACTATTATCAATCACATTGTATGAAAATAATAAAACAAAAAGATTTATATCTTCGACTGCTAGGTTATATTAAACCTTATATTGCATTTTTTATTGTGGGTATTATTTCTACTATTCTTATGGCATCTACTCAACCTGCTATTGCCGCTATGATGAAGCCACTACTAGATGGTGCTTTTGTTGAAAAAGACCAAGGTTATATCACATGGATGCCTATTGTTCTTATTATACTCTTTTTTATTCGTGGTTTAACTAACTTTATAAGTACCATATCTTTCGCCTGGCTTTCATCAAAGGTTGTTTTAGATTTTCGTATTGAAATGTTTAATAAAGTACTAAGATTACCCACCGCATTTTATGACCATAATGCTTCTGGGAAAATTATTTCAAAATTTACCAACGATGTTACTCAAGTAACAGCTTCTGCTACCGATGTATTGGTGACACTAATCCGTGATAGTGTTCAAGTTATTGGGCTTATTGCTTGGTTATTTTATTTAGACTGGAAGCTCAGTTTGTTTATCTTTGCACTTATCCCCGTTATTGCTCTAGTGGTTGTGGTCGTAGGACATCGATTACGATTTTTGAGTAAAAAACTACAAGTTAGTTTTGGTGATTTAACACATATATTGGGTGAGAGCCTAAGAGGACAAAAAGAAGTTAAAATGTTCGGTGCTCAAACTTATGAAAAAGAACGTTTTTTAGATGTTGCAAACTGGGTTCGACGCTATCAAATGAAATTTCGTATCGCATCCTCTATCAGTGTCCCTATTGTTGAAATGCT
The DNA here is from genome assembly GCA_023144895.1 of Thiotrichaceae bacterium. GTDB lineage: Bacteria > Pseudomonadota > Gammaproteobacteria > Thiotrichales > Thiotrichaceae > HyVt-477. The sequence continues at coordinate 19,733 of JAGLEV010000075.1, read as the reverse complement.
TGGGGCTTTTATTATGGCTTATATTATTTATTTGAGTACACATCGTATTGAGGCTAACCAAATGACAGCAGGAGAATTTATGTCATTTTTTGCCGCACTGGGTTTGCTCCTATCTCCTATTAAGCGCTTAACCAAAGTGAATGAACCCCTACAACGAAGCCTTGCTGCAGCTGAAAGTGTCTTTGGACTTATTGATAAACCTGCTGAAAATAACAATAATAATTCAGAGACTCACCTTAAGTTACAAGGTAATATTCAATTCAAATCAATTTATTTTTCTTATAGTGGTAGTGAGAAACCTGCCATTAATAATCTATCACTAGAAATTAAGCAAGGTCAAACCATTGCTCTAGTCGGTTCATCAGGTAGTGGTAAGACAAGCTTAGCTAACCTCTTGCCTCGCCTATATGAAATTCAATCAGGTGAAATTCTGATTGGTAATTATAATATTAAAGATATTAACCTCACTACATTAAGAAAACATATTTCCCTAGTTAGTCAAGATGTTATGTTATTCAATGATACTCTTCGAGCTAATATCACTTATGGCACTGCTAAAATTGATGAAGATAAGCTACTCTCTGCAATCACTACTGCTAATGCTAAAGATTTTATTGATAACATGCCCAATGGTCTCAATACACACATTGGTGAAAATGGTATAAAATTATCAGGTGGGCAACGACAACGCATTGCTATTGCTAGGGCAATTTATAAAGGTGCACCTATTTTAATACTTGATGAAGCAACTTCTGCACTAGACAATGAATCAGAACAACTAGTGCAAAGTGCATTAGATAATTTGAAGAAAAACTGTACAACACTGGTCATCGCTCATCGTTTATCTACAATCAAAAAAGCCGATAGAATTATTGTAATGCATAATAGTATGATTACTGAGAGTGGCACACATAAAGAGTTACTTCTAAAGCAAGGCGAGTATTGGAAACTACAAAGTAGTACTGAGATGAAAAATGATATATAGAGTTATATATCCCTACCCAATGCATATAAGTAATGGATATACTTATATGCTTAGTATTAATATCAAGCTCATTTTCTGGACTTAAAGAAAACATTATCGATGGAAAAAATGGTTTTATTGCCCCCCCTGGAGATATCGACAAAACTGCAGAAATCATGGAAAAAGTACTTATGATGAAAAGTTATGAATTAGAGAAATTTTCTAATAGAGCAAGAGAACATGCCATGTCTAATTTTGATATAAAAAAACAAATAGATGCTCATTCTAAATTATATCAAGCATTAAAAATTTAAATTAGACTTATATTATGAAAATTCTTATCATGAAATTTAGAAATATAGGTGATGTTTTATTAACAACACCTATGATTTCAGCATTACATAACCTCCCTCAGACACCTAAAATAACCTTGCTAGTAAAATCAGGGACGGAGGATATGTTAACTCATAACCCTGAAATTAGTGAAGTTTTAGTTTTGCCAGAACGAAATGATTCTGAATCAAAATATTCATTTTTCATGAGACAACAAAAATTTATTCTTAAACTAAGAAAGAAAAAGTTTACTCTCTGTATCAATACGACAGAAGGTGACCGAGGAATTATCACAGGCTTTCTTAGTGGTGCAACCCAGCGAATTGGCTACTTAAAAGAAAAAGATAATTGGTGGCGTAAAGCGATGATAACAAAAGCCTATACTTGGGATACTCGCCATAACAAACATACTATTTTAAAGAACTTAGATCTTATTTCTCACATAGTAAAACCTCAAGACATTAGTGTTAATTTTTATTTTCAACCTGAAGATAATGATTTTATTACCCACAATCTCACTAAAAATAACTGGAATGGGCAACAAAAAATTATACATATCCACCCTGTCTCACGCTGGATCTTCAAGTGCTGGAGAGATGATGCTATGGCCAAATTAATTGATTATTTTAGTCTTCGTCTAAACCTCAAAGTTGTCCTAACTTGCGCACCCAATAAAATAGAAATTAATAAATTAAAAACTATTATTGCTCTTTGTAAGACTCAACCTATAGATTTTGGTGGTAAATTAACATTAAATCAACTAGGTGCACTTTCTGCAAAGTCAGAACTTTTTTTTGGAGTCGATAGCGCACCAATGCATATCGCAGCGGCAGTAAATACTCCTTGTATTGCCTTATTTGGACCTTCTAGTATTAAGTCATGGGGAGCCTGGCCAAACAATTGGATTAACAAAGATAACTCAAGCCCTTATAACACTAATGGTACTCAGGAAGCCTCACCTCATATTATGATCCAACAAAATAAAGCCTGTATCCCCTGTAACAAAGATGGCTGTAATGGAAGTAAGATAAGTGAATGCTTAGAAACATTGCCTGCTCAATATATTATTGAAAAACTAACCCAAAGGCTTATCATCACTAAAACTTAAAATATTACCTAACATCATTGAGAATAAAACGAGTGCTAATATCGCATGTTCATGGTGAAGTGTTGTATTCGCAATACCATTAATACTAGTCACCAATAATGCAGAAAAAGAAGCTAACCACAATAACCAATGCATATCCTTTTTCTTGGCGATAGATTTTGGGAAAAGCTTATATAACATATAGCCCCAATAGATAAGTAAAATTAAAAGTGCCAAAATACCAAGTAGCCCTTTTTCACTTAGTGTTGTAAAGTATAGACTATGGGCATGGCTAGAAAAAAAATAATTTTTCATATCTATATTTTTATCATTACTCCAATCAGTCACAACCTGCTTATTAATTTGCTTGAAACCTCCAGCCCCTACCCCTAGCATAGGGCTTTTATTTAAAATAATAATAGCGGTATTTGCCAATTCAAACCTTTTACTAGCTACTAAATTTAATTTATCTGGATTTTTTATTAAACGAGAAATATTATCAGGAACTTGTGAAAAAGTCACCAAAATAATCATTGGTAAGACACCACATAGCATTAATAGTATTTTTTTCTTTTTTGAAAGAAAATTATAAAACAACCCCATCAATAAAAACATCGAAACAAAGAGTGTAATAGCACTTGCTCTACTCCCTCCTGTATAAATAAGATATATAAATAAAGCAACAATGGAAAGAGAAGTAATTAGTAAATAAATCGACTGATTCATTAAAGAAATAAATAGTACAGAAAGTACCACTAAGGTAATAATAGTTAGATAAATAAATGAATGGTTTGTATGACCGACTGAATCCAATTCAAAGTATATTTTATTGCCATAATACTCTTTTAATTGATAAACACCCTCAATTGAGCCAAGTAGAGTGGATAAAATAAGTAGTGTAAATATTATTATGATCTGTTTTTTTGTAAATCTTAGATGGCTTACTACCCATGCGATGGATAAATATCGAAAAGGGTCAACTAAGGCATTCCAGTTAACCTTTTCAAAAGGTGAAAAAACCAAGCTTAAAACAACTATAAAAAATATAAATAAAACAATAACATCATATATCGAAAATATATAATCAGATAATCTATTTTTCACTAAAAAAAACAAGAAGAAAATAAGAAGAAATAGTGATGCTATATTCTTAGGCCCTTCAAAAATAGGCAATGAAAAAACTAATAGACACAATGATAAAAACTCATAAACACTTGCATATCTATTTCCTGAAGAAACCCTCATTAACAACCCCCAAATGATTTTTTATTAAACATAGACTATCATTAATTATAAAACTTTATAAAATACTTCTTCCATAGCATCTAACATAGCAGGATAGCTAAATTTATTACCCACATGCTTTAAAGCTGATTCAGAGAATTGCTTTAATAAGTAAGTATTATTTAAGCTATATTCTATTGAATCAGCTAATTTATCACTATTTTTAGGTGGTACAATCAAGCCTGTTTTATTATTAATAACTAGCTCTTCAATACTACCCACAGTCGTTGATATAACAGGTATTCCACAAAACATTGCCTGAATTAAACCCTGTGGCACTCCCTCATTAGCATAGGAAGGTAAAACAAACAAATCCATACTTTGCAACCATGGAACAACATTCCCCTGATTTCCCGCTAAAGTAACATGAGTTAAATTAAATTCTTTTAATTTTTTCTGGATATTCAATAAATTTGGACCATCACCAACAATCAATAAATGCACATTATTATGATCTATTTTAGCAAGAGCTTCTATTAAATATTCATGCCCCTTCCAAGTCCTAATGGTTGCAACAATACCTACAATAAACTTTTCACTTGGCAGACCTAAGGAGACTCTTGATTTATTTTTATCACCAATAACAAACTTTCTACCATCAACACCCGTTGGAATAGAAACAATCCTATGAGCAAAAAAACCATTCTCATTAATCAGTGTTTCCCGTAACTTTTCACCTGTTGTTACAACATAGTTTGCAGCCTTAGTATAAAGCCAACGTGTTGCCAAATTTTGTGAAATAGGGGCTGATACATGGCGGGTTCTTACTATTTTAGGTCTATTTTTGAAAAATCGTAATGCCAATGCAACCAGCCAACTATCTGTAGAACTATGAGTATTAATCACATCAATAGGATTTTCTTTTAACCACTGCCTAACAGTAAAAATCGCTTTGACTTTTTTTCGGGCAATATCTAATACGACAACAGGAATGCCTCGGTCTAAAGCCTCTTGATAAATTTTCGATTCCTTAGGACAAAGAATACAAACATCATGACCTCGCTCAATCATTCCTGCTGATTCGGTTAGAATTCGTATCTCTTGTCCACCCCAGCCACAGGATGATTCAGTATGTACTATTTTTAGTTTTTTAGTTTTTATCATCTTTTCTTTATCAGCTCAAAAAGAGCAAATCTTACTTATCCAATGAATGATATACAGCCAATAAACTATTAATCATCCTAGTAATAGAATAACCCTCTGCCACCTGTCGTGCCTTCTTTCCAAGAAGACCCAATGTAATATCATCACAATCCCTCAACCTCTGAGCCAAACCAGTAATGTCACCTCGTTGGTAAACATAGCGATTCTTCCCGTCAAGCTGAGAAACGAGATCAGAGTTACCACAGCCCTCACTAGCAATCACACCACGACCACTAGCCATTGCCTCTAAAATCACATTAGGTGCGGGGTCATATAATGCAGGATGTACCAATAAATCACAAGCAGCATAATAGTTGTGAACTTGTTTTTGCAGACCAACAAACGTGACTCTATGGCTAATATTCAGCTGATGACACACTTTTTTAAAGTGCCCCATATTTTTATCTTTTCCCACCACTAATAGTTGCCATTGATCCGTTTGAGCTAATGCCAACAGTAATTCATTCAAGCCTTTGCGCTGAAAGCCAGAACCAACAAATAATAAGATACGTGAGTCTTGTTTTAGACCTAACTTTGCTCGGGCTGAACTCTGATCACTTTGTGTCTTAAAACTAAATTCATCTAAATCAATACCATTATAGATAACAACTAATTTATTAGGATCAGTCTCAGGATAATGCTTTAAAATATCCTTCTTAATTTGTGTTGAGTTACAAATCACTATTTGCAACTCAGGATGAGAAAACAATGCTTTCTCAACCTTTAAAACAGCCTTATGGTAAAAACTATAATCCCATAAAAAAACCTTAAAGGCAGAAGCTCCCCGCTTTCTTACCTCTAACCATTCTTTATGCACTCCATCACCTGCACGATAAATCTTACAACCTGGTATACGTTCATGAGATTGCACCCAATCAAAATTATATTGCTTTAATAAGGTGGTAACATCTTCAATAAAATACTTAAATTTTGACTGTCGAAACCAACCCCGTTTTGGACAAGAAATAATATGATTATCTAAGCTTTGTTCAGGCTTCCATTGCCGAGTAATAATACTGACATCGAGTCTATCGCGCTGCTTTAAACCCAATATAATTCGTGAAATAATCTTCTCTGCACCACCATCAGGACGGTAGCTATTACGAATAATTGCTAATTTTTTATTCATAGTAATGATAGTTGCTACTTATAACTAAATAAAGGATCATAGACTCTCAGAAAGTTACCGACTCTGCAACTCTCATTGGATAAGCTTTGATTTCTCATCTCTCTATTGTCTATATCACACTAAATGCTGAAGCTTACCTTGAAGAAAGCTTACTCGCTGCCAAACAGCTAACAACGAATATATTGATTATTGACTCTGGCAGTACTGACAAAACACTCACCATCTGTGATGAGCTATCCATAAAAACAAGACACAAGGACTGGTTAGGATTTGCAGCACAAAAACAATACGCTATTGATCAAGCAAGCCATGATTGGGTCTTGTTTCTTGATGCTGATGAAGTACTAACGGTGAAGGCAATTAATGAAATACACGCACTATTTCAAACCACACTAACCGCAACGGCCTATAGCTTACCAAGAGAAAATTGGTTTCAAGACAAATGGATACAACACGGTAGCTGGTCGCCAGATAAAGTTACCCGCCTTATTCATCGTACCCAAGGAAAAATGAAACCTGTTTTAGTCCATGAATGCTGGGAAACAACAGGAAAAATAATCGCACTTAAGGGGGCTATAAAACATTATTCTTATAGTAGTTATAGTGAGTTAATGATCAAAGCAGACAAATACTCAAGCCTTGGTGCTCAACAGCTATTTATCAATAAAAAAACATGTAGCCAATGGTCACCACTCACTCATGGCTTTGCTAGTTTTATACGCTTATTCCTACTAAAACGTGGCTATAAAGATGGCATTGAAGGAGCCGCCATTGCTTACACCACCGCAATGGCATCTTTTATGAAATATGCTAAATTACAAGAACTCTACCGTCAACAGAACTCACATCAAGAATAATATTCAACCTCATTCTCCCGCACCTCCTGATCACCTAGCAACTCCTCCTGCCCCTCATAAAATACATGCGATGGTAACTTAAAGCGATAAATAGACTCTTGCAACTGACTTGCCGTAGCGTTCAAACTATTAATCAATGCGGTCGCTTCATTAACCCTCTCAAACGCTTCCAAAGTCAAATCCTGCATTGTTAGCATTTTTTGCTTCGCCTGTTTAGATAGCTGAGCATGTTGATCCGTTGCCTTAGCAATATTACTCATCAAAGTCACAATACGTAAAGATTCATCCTCCAAAGAAAGCAAGGTTTTCACTGATTTTTTAGAAGCATCAACCCCATTAGCAATAGATAATTGCATTTTTCCCATCACATCAACAGCATTAAGGCTCTGCTGACTTAATGAAGGCAATACTAACTCACTCGCCTTTAAAGCCCTCTCTACATTAGATTTCAAGGATAGCAGTTCAGTATCATAAGACTCATTCTTAGCCAACACACTCAACTCGGTCACTTGTTGCTGAATCTGACCCAATAAAACAGACAATGTTAGTGCCTCTCCCATCTGCTGATTAAGTGACTGTAAGGTCTCAGACATCGTATTAGCCTCCTGCTGAAGTACACTCATAAGCTGTTGTGATGCAAGCACTTGCTGACGACCTTTATGAGTAATAACAACGGCACTATTCGCTACCTGAGCAGAATTTTGAGCATACTGAGTCACCCTGCTCACATTTTCATAGATAAAATTAATCGTCTCAGCAGCCTTTAATAACTCCTTACTGGTATCATTCGTCGCCTTAGAAAGATCATTCGCAGTATCACTAGCATATTGTGCATTATTAATAAGACGATTTGAAGTAATGCTAATTTGTGCCACTAAGCGCCGCAAAGCCTCAACAGTATGATTAAAAGAATCAGCAATCGATCCAGTAATATCATTAGACACTTGAGCCGTTACCGTTAAATCCCCCTCAGACAAAGCCGTCATGCGGTCACGTAAATGAACAATACTACTTAAGTTATTATTATTCTCTTCCTGACTTAAGCGTAACCGTAACCGATGATCCGCAAATAAAACATAAACTAGAATTAATAAACTCAACAATGACAAACCACCAAAAGCATAACCCCACATACTAATCATCTGTAAACGATCATCACGACCATTAATTTGCTGTTGAATCGCTGTGGTTTCAGCAAATAGCTTTTGCCCCAGTGACTCACTGTCAGCCACTGCAATATAAATTTGTTGCAACATCGTCGCATTATCTAACAAAGCCGCAATCTGCTCACTCAAACCACCGAGCTGGGTCTCAATTTTCTCCAAATAAAAAATAGCATCAAGATTATCCACAACCTTAGTCGTTCCTCGATCACCCCGCATTAAGGTATCTAACTTAGTATCCAAATCACTAATATTACTAGAAAAGGACTTAATAACATCTTCAACATCATTGCGCCCCTCCAACATAAGCAATAAACTATTTTGCATTTTTTGCAATAGTATCAACTGACTAATAGCTAAATTGAGCTGTCCAATATCACTATTATCCTGCTCAAGACTCAACACCACCTGCTCTGCCGCCACCTGAATCGCTGGCAAAGTATCATAAACCGCCTCACCATAACGATGGGTTTTATTGACCGCATCCTTATAGAGTAAAACCTGATCTAATAAGACCGCGTACGAGCTCCATGTCACCCCCAGCTTATCTAAATTATCACTTTCAATTCCAAATTGATGGCTATTCTCAACCAATTGTAAAGCACTAAACGTTACCTTAAAGGCTCTTTTCTGCTTTTTCACTTGTTCAAAAGAACCCGTGTTTCGTTTCACCGTACTCATCGTTGAGGTATATAACCTTAACGAAAGTAAAGATAACTTTGCCGATAAAGACAATCTCTTTTTATCAATCGAGGATTGGGTATAGGAATAACTAAAACTCAATATCATTAAAACAATAAACACAAGCAATAACACCAAAGTAATCCAGACTGGTTTACGATTGACCTTGGTTGCTTGTTCGTAAGTTTTTAACATTGGCTAATCAAGCTTAATAGAGAATATTAACGTCATGCTCTCACCTGCTTTTAAGTTGGCGACTCCAGCATCAATAGTCCCCCCAGTAATATCCCCTGTTGTTCCAGTAACACCTCCGTTAATAGCTCCCAGATCAACACCATCCTTTTTCATTGTCGGCAAAGCACCAGAGTTATTAAATATAGTGAAGCTTGGTGTTGCATCATCAATCCGCACATTATGTACCGTTTCTGAACCTTGATTAGTCGCCATTAACTGGTAAATAACACACTCTTTAGGGTTGACAGGAAAGGTTTCTGTCACAAAAGCACTATCCGCTGTACCATCACAGTTAGCATCTAAACTTTGTGTTTTAACAATAGCAACTTTTGAAGGATTTGTTGTCGTCATATCAATCGATTGACCCGTTAATACCGTTCCACTACAGCCCGCTACACCATTATCTTCTTGTGCAGTCAATGATAGTGTTGTGATATTTTTAGCACCTTGAGACTCATTAGCAGGTGAAAATACTTTAATAATAATAGAAAAATTAGCACTAGCAGTGAGTGTTTTATCCGTAAGAAGCGTATCACCTGAATCTAACCGCCGATCATTATTAACATCAACATAAATAATACTATTCCAACCCTCTCGATTATTGACTGAAGCAATAGCTATACACTCTAATGTTTTATTGCCTATATTATTAATAAGGTGACTATAAGTGACCGCACTCCCTGGTCTGACTTGTCCAAACTGATCAGGCTCTATCGCAATACCTGCATTCTTAGCAACCGTCACTGCATCATGTTTAATATCGAAGACCCCTGTTAAAAGAGACTTAACTTTAAAGTAAATAGGATGCTCAGTACCATCGGCAAGAGCATCAACAGGCACGGTAACTCCTGCACAAATTAAACGACTTGAATTTGCAGGAATAAGCCCTGTTTTTTCCGTTACTATTCCTAGTGTCGAACAGTCCCCTGCCCCGCCATCAACATAAAAACTTGCCTTCCAATTGGGCTCCAAAACTCCTGCTGCAAAATGACTATGACTGTATTGCAGGATATATTCACTAGCAAGACCCCCTGTATTATTAACATACAGTTTAAATATTGCTTGTTTTCCTGCTGCGGTATTAATCGTTGTTAATGCGGTCGCCTCTGGACCAGTACCAACACCCAAAACCCCTACGCCACCAATCGCTGCATTATTGGTTAAATCAACGCTCAGAGCTGTAATGGTCGTTAAGCGATCCATCACTGTATCAAAAATGGTCGCATCAAAACTTGACATTGCCATCTTTTCAACATTAAAACCATTGCCTGTATTATTTCCTGCTGTCGCATTATGTGGTAGTTCAGCACGAAGAATGACCTTATACCTAGCGCCCGCAGCAATAAGCCCTGTATCAACAACACCATTACTATTATTATCTAATAAAGGTGTACGACCATCTTTTTTATATAAACTAAAGGTCGTACCATTAGGAAAAGGGTTAGCCACTCCAGCATTAATCGTAATATCAAAAATATCGGCACTATTACCTGTGTTATGAACAATGTTATCAAAGAAAATAACCTCACCTGCAGTCGCACTATTAACAATAAAAGCATCAAGTAGCCCTCCTTGATTATCTTGATCACCAATATGCGCCTCTAGGTTAGAGCCATTCATTTTTACACCCAGACTAGGCACAACATCAAAAGGAACACTATTGGTTGGTACGCTAGGGATTAATGTACTGCTGGTATACTCATAACTTGCCGTATTATAAAGTGTTCCTAGACTAAGATCTGAATCAATACTCACCTCAAAAGTCAATGTTCCAGAACCATCTGCTGGAACGGATGCAATCACCAACGTCACTTGTTCAACCGCTATCGGAGCGGTCGTACAGCTTGAATCATAAGCACAATAAATAACCCCTGACTGATCATCAGCATCATCAGCATCCGTTAATACCGTGGCACTCTCAACACTCCAACGACCACTACCAGAAACATAAGTCATTCCTGCAGGCAACGCATCAATCAAAGTCACATCAGTCGCTGGCTGCAGTCCATTATTCTTATAGTGTAAAGTAATAGTTACAGGACCACTAAGAGACTCATTTGATGCCACTGACATACTTTTAGTCACATCAATCACCGCTTGATCCGTCACTTTAACGGTATCAATATTCACTTGTTTTATCGCATGATCAACATTTCTCCTTGCCGTCACCGTAAAGTTTGCCGAGTCATTAGCCACAGCTCCAGTCGCAGGCAGTGTTGCCTCAATAACAAAGAAAAGATCTTCATTTATCGCTAGAGTAAAAACATCTGCTGCCACAATCGCTATGGTATTATCTGCCACACCATCTTTATTAGCATCAGCAAAAATCTTAAAGCTCGCTAAATCAAAATTATCACTGGCATTATTTGCCACCAATAAATTAAAGTGATCGGTCTCATTACCTGTATTTTTCAATACATGAGAAAATGAAACACTTCGACCAAGGATACCTAATTTTTCCTGACTTTGATCCAGTGTCATTGATGAAACAGGTTGAACAAGAGTCGCAACAATATTAGAAGTCGCAAACTGTTTAATACCAGAGGCATCCTTGTATGTTGCACTGGCTTGGTTTTTAATGAGGGTTCCTGCTTTTGTTGCAGCCTGAACAGAAAAACCAAACAGAAGCCCAATGATTAACAGCGCCAGTAGCACTCGTTTATTATCATTATGATTCATAGTATTAACTCTTATTTTTATTATAATATTTTGTATCAATAAATAAAGACTCAAGCTTTAATACGCTGAGCTTAGATAGTAATAGACCAGACAATGACCGTAAAGCAAGCTTCTACTTTTTATAATCATATTCGATTTAAAGGTTTCAGCCCATGATGAAACCACTCATTAACTAGCACATCAATCCCGTTTAAATGTCACGACCAATGGAACTTCAGGTCGTTAGCAATACGATAAGCAATCATTGTTCTATTGTCAGTGAAAATAACAATAGATGACGGCTTGAATACCTTATTGATACCAACATTCTGAGCAGGTTGATGCACTAAGTTGGTTCCTACATTTGAACTTTCAAAGTCACTGCTTTATTCGATGGATCTAACAGCATCAACTCAACACGACGGTTCATACGTTGCTTCTCAATCACACTATCAATGATGGGCAGTGATTCACCCACAGCAGAAACAACAATTCGATTTCTTGGAACACCTCGTTTTAATAGATAATTAACCACTTTCTTTTGGCGATTCACTGCCAATACATCGTTATAACCCTGTGAACCACTTTTATCAGTGAAGGCCTGTATATTGATCTTCATTCTTGAATCTTTATTCAATACCAAAATATCCGTATCAATCTTCTTACGTGCCTCAGGATCCAGTAAATAAACATCATGCCTAAAGTAAACAGCAGGCTCCCATATCATTCCACCAATCCCCTTATTCGTCACACCACTACTAGTCTGTGGAACATATTTGATACGGTCTACGTACTTAACTTTGTCAACATATTTAACCTTATCAACATAGGTCACTTTATCAACGAGCTTAACCTTCTCTACAATCTTAATTCTTGTCTGTGGAAGGTCACATGATTTATCATATTTTGCAAATAATTCATCATTAGTGGCACATCCCGCTAGCGTCATTGCCGCGACACCTAAGCACAGTGATGCTTTTGATCCCATTATCATTATTATTATTCTCCAATGGATTTGTGGAGTATCTCTAATCGTCTCTACTCATAAAGATACCTGTGGTAAATTGTGCCCCCTTCTTATGCTCATCGGCTAAACTTCCTCCTAAAGTTCAGTCGATAGTGCATTAACTAGCCTGTTTATTTCTTTTTTTCTAACTCTTCACGAATAATTTTTCTTAGTGTTTCTTCGTTTAATAATAAAGAATCCGTTGTTTTCTTTACTGTCTTTGGTATTTTCTTGACAGGCTTTTTTATTGCCTTCTTTTTTATAATTTTTTTCTTCTTTATCTTCTTTGTTACCGTCTTTACTTTCTTATTTTGCTTAGCACTCTCTTTCCATGCCTTATCAATCAATGCTTGCTCTTTTTCAGAGCTTTCCACTGCAGTACTACGCGCTTTTTTCTTGGTATTCTCTTTCCTTCTTTCAAACAAATCAGAGAAAAGGTTTTCATCAAACTTATACTTCATTCCAAAGTAAACGCCTTCTTTGTTATAACCCTCTTCATCCAAATCTTTTTCAACAAAGCCTTTCACATTATAGCCCGCTGATAATCGAAGATTTTCACGAACAAGATAACTCACACCCGCACCCGCTGAATAACGTTTCTCAGCAAAACTATTTGTCGTTAAAACACCACCATGAACATCCACATCCCAACGATCATTAATATCCCATAAATAACGACCATCCATGACGACAGCATCACTTGTTGATACCGTGCCACCTTTAGCACACTTTTCATACTTACCCCCTAAGCGCCCTGATAAAGTGGTCTTATCATCCCATTCGTAACTTTGATGTGTTGAAAGAATATGATTAGTACAATCCCCTTGCACATTAGCGCCTTGTTCCAACTTATTCTTATATAAGAACAACATATTATGCTTATTATCTCGACGTGAACGATGTGACAAGCCAAGTGTGAAGGTATTATTATATTTACTATCACCAGAATCCAGTACATCAACCCGTGCAGAATCACGTGCCAAGATACTCCATTCCTCATCAAGACGACCCACATAAGAAGCCTCAACCCCATAATAGTCACGAGTATCATCATGACGTGCTTCTAAACGTAAGGTCTTTTTACTATTAATATCACGGGTATCTTTAATTCCTATAGAGGTAGCAATAGAATCTTTTCCTGTCCCTTCAAGCGTATTAACAATCTCAATACGAGGGGAAAACGACAAACCTTTTTCTAACTCATAAGTGCCCCGAATACCTGATGCCGTTTCCATATCACGTGCACCAATTGCGCCACGCAAACGATATTCAGAATAGATTTCAGTAGATTCTAAAATATTAGATTTTACACCAAAAGCTATCGTGTCACGTGCTGTCGATTTACTAAGACCACCAACCCCCGTGAGGCTACTAATACGCTCAGCACGACCATAAAGCTTTATTTTGTCATGTACTGCAATATCTCCACCCAAAGAAAGACGTTGACGCTGACTATCACTAATATCTCGCTCATACTCTGTTGAGATACTTGCTTTACGTCCCATAATATCGAGGCTACGTTTAGCACCCAGAATGATCGTATTCATTTTTTCACCATCCCCTGAGTTTTTCTGACGGATATGGCGCATCCCCCCTTTCAATGTCCACTCATCCACCTTCACATCTGCGGTCAAACCGAGGGTCTGCTGAACGGCATCGGTACTAAGCTTTTTACTATGGACCGCTTCTAGATTTAAATTAACATCTTTACTCACACGTTGGCGGTGATTTAAACGAAGCTCCTCACTATCCGCTGAAATTCCCCCTGCTGAATTAGTAAAATGTGCATTCGCCCTGCCCATAGTGACTCGTGTTGAGGCATCTTTATCCCACTTTTTTTCAACCTCAAGACGAAGTGCTGATCCCACACCTTTTGTTTTGTCCATATGAGTCATCTGGGCAGCACTGACTGTAATTTTCAGGTCACCTTCTTTATATTGAGCAGAAGCCCCCTTCATGGTTGTACCCGTTGTTTTATGTTTATCAGTAGAATAGCTTACCCCTACATTGATACTTTCTGAAAGCTGTGTATTGACTCGCACACCACCCACAGTATATCTCTCACCTCCACTATTAATATCGTATGCCACCCGAATAAACACTGGATTCTGCTTCGTATCTTGATAAGGAATAGAGTCAGAAAAACTTAAGTCGCCCGTTTCATCATCTAAGGTGTAACCACCAAAACGTGATAATTTTTTCACATCAACAATCAAGCCTGGATTGTCTCTGGAATAGGTAATAATTTCGACTAATTCACTATTACGGATAATAGGATACTTATCAATACGGTAGTTAAGTGCTGTACCTTGACCTCGAATTTCTTCAGAAATATGATTATCTTCAGGTCGAGAAACATAAGCCTGCACATGTGTATTACCTGTCTCTTTAACAACATTCACACCTGTCAAGCTACGCTGAACACGATCAACCGTATTGTAATAAGTCTTCTCATCACTAAGATAGTCTCCCCACATAATGCTGTCTTTTTTACGCTCTAGCTTGGCATAGACCTTACTTCGACTTTGTGCCTCAAAACCACGCTGCGCTGCATCACCAAACATCGGATAACCCACATTGGGGTTAATATCACGGAAACGCTCTCCTTTAACATCTTTTTCAGAATCATATGCCAAGGTTAAATGACTATCCTCAAATACCTTTCCCTTCATAAAGAAAGCAGCTCGACCATGCGCCCCTGATAACTCTTGTTGAGTACTTGGTGCTCCCAAAATATGATTAATACGACTATGATGTACGCCAATATCCACCAAGCCTACTGCAATAATTGGACGTAATGCAATGACTTGTGTAATCATGTCATTGGCTTTCAACTCACCGTCTGAGGCACTCAGTTTTATATCACCTATAAACTCTGAACTACGCAAATGAATCGTACGCTCACCATTGACAACACGAACCTGATGACCTTGTGTTTTATTTTGAATATCACGCTCAACCCAGCGACCTTTAGTGGCACTAATCGTAATAAAGTGTGTTCCACGAGCAGGATAGCCTTTTTTATCTAATAACTTAATGGTGACAGGTAAGTAAGTACGTCCACCATCAGCAGGCAAGGTTCTCACTACGGGTGTCATCGTCATTTTAACCGCACTTGCAGGGCGCTTAAATACTTTACGAGCTAATACTCGCTGATTACCAAAAGGATCTTTAGCCACAACTTCTAGCTTATTTTCACCTGGAGTTAGCTCAATTCCATACCAAGCAATAACCTGTGTTTTTTCACGCTTATTCTTAATCTGCTCACCAATCTGAGCCTTCTTAACCGCTTCACCATTCACCATCAAAGTAGGATCCATGCCCGCACGCACCACTACCATAAAACGACCATCTAAAGAAGTATTACCTTTTGGCCATAACCATGTCCCCTTCTTACCCTCTTTACGCGTAACCTTTTTGATTACCTCAGCAGCAGGTGCCATCATACCCACAGCTAAAGGAGATTCTAATCGCTCTAGTACGAAGGCAGGTAAGCGCTCATAAATTGTCGTCACTAAAACGGCATCTAAATTTAAATCTTTAAGTTTTTCACCTAAGTCATTTAAGTCACTATCCCGCTCATTAAGACTAAAGCCCACTCGCAAGGTGTGAAAATCACCTGTTTCATAAAGAAAGGCTTCCTTTTCTAAGCTGTCAGGTAACTTACCTAGTGCAATAGCGGCTTTATCCTTCTCACGATAGCGCGCTACCATATAGGAGTGACCACGATTAATGGTCGGACCAAATCGCTTCCTTGCCTTAACATGACTATTGGGCTGATTAGTCTCCGCTTTTTTATCTTTATTCTTAGGGTCATACTTCTTTGCATTCATGAGCATAAAGTCATTCGTTCCCCCATTACGAGCTTGGATTTGCTCTAAGACATATTCAACATCGCCCTTAGGACAAGATGTTGCAAAGTCTGCACGATGCAATTCACCATTGGTAATATCCACCAAACGACTCCCTGCATCACCCATATGACGATTATCTAAAGGCTTGAGACTTAAACCCTGTGGCAAAGTAATGGGGTCAAGCTTAATAACATGTGCACCAGGCGATAGCCCATAGAGACTGTATTGACCATTACCATCAGTAATAACCCATGTGCCATCTTCAAGATAAAGTTTTACTCCACCAATAGGCCATTCCCCTCCGTTTTGAATACCATCACAATCGGCATCAGCATAGACTTTGCCAAAAACAATCCCTCGGGTGTCGAGTACACCATCTTGTGCTATTTTTACTTTAACTTTGGTCGTATTAGAGCGTACTTTTGCGCTATTAATCGAAACACTCGTTGCATGAGCAGTATTAATCCCATCACTATCCAATGCACCTGCAGTAACACGAACAGTATAGGTGAGTGTATGAGGCTTATTATCTAAGGAATTATCATTAGAATCAGAAGAGACTTTAAAGGAAAGATTCGGTGCTGGTGCTCCTTTAACATTTTCAACTTTTTTATCATCAAAAAAAGCAGTACCTGGTACATAGCGAAAGCCATACGGTAAGCGATCATGTACCCATACATTATAAAGTTTTGTATCGTGTACAAAATTACCGCCCACATTACGTGAATCACTAAAATTTTGAATTTTAATAGAGTAAGTCAGAAAACTACCAACACCCACTGTGCTTTTACTCGCGGATTTCTCCAAAGCGAATAAACCTTTAATACTAGGGTCTATGGGTATATCTGCCACTAAATCTGGCGAGCTGGGTAATAAAAGAAACTGACCACTATTTGGTACACCATCCTGCCCATGTTGACCATAAGAATGCTTATTAACAGTACGCCCTGTATTACCTGTCAATGTAATGGCAGGAATACTACTAGGAAAGGTATAAGTGACTGGTGGCACGACATTAAGATAATAGAGACCTGAACGACCACCACCTTTAGGATAGAGGTAAGGAAACTGATACCGACCATCATCTCCTGTGACTTGCGGGTCATACTCCTCATCGATACGTGGATCAAGAGCGATAGAACCATCACTATTATGAATCGTGACTGTCGCACCCGAAATAGGATAGTTATAAACAGAATCAAAGACAATACCAAGAGGATCAATAAGCGCCGTATCACCGAGCTCTGCTTCAGCAATACTTAACACTTCTTTCTTTTCTGCTGCAATAACTCTTACTTGAATTCGACCATCTGGACTCCCCTTTATAGCGCAAGCTGACTCAAATTGACTATAGTCGTCTGGGGTAAGAATAGATTGCTTATAACTCTCATAACCATCATCATGAGGAGACTCCTGATACTCCTCAGATTCCTTCGCCAACAAGTTAGGACAACGCCCACTTTCTCTCTCTGGCTTTATTTCTGTCATTCGAACAGCACGTGTTGATCTAAAAATACCAGTATTCGCCCCTGTTTCTAGAACATAAAGTTCTATTTTATCACCTGCTCCTGTTATCAATTCAACAACAAGGTATTCCGCAATATCTTGATCTACATTTAAAGAGGAAGAGTTCACCTCAACATAAACACCATCCCGAGTCAGATTGTAAACATCATCAGGGTTATTAATTGTTCCTTCACCATTCTTCAAGCGATAATAAGGGATATCAATCCAGTCATCACTTTCATTAAAACGAGGTGATCCCTTGTCTTTTTTTATTTCAAATGTTGGTGTAATAAAACGAAGCTCTGCACCATCAACAGCAATAGGTGTCCCCAAGCCATGAAGGTTAGTACCTGAATGAAGGGTTGTACAAACTTCATTACTCACAAAGTCATAGGTATGCTTTGCATCACCATCAACATTAAAACCTGCTTTATTATAAATTGTGGTAGCTGTTAAATTAGTCTTAGTTTGCGCTTTAAAGGTCATAAAACCTGATTCATTAGGTTTTACGTTTGTCAACGGGAGATAAAGACCCACATGACTTAATAAATCAGTACCATTCCATCGGTCAAAGTGAGTCCACTTATTGGTATTTTCATCAGCTTTGAGTTGAACAAGAGGTTTCCCTTGAATAGGAGCATAGGTAGGCGTTAATCCTTTTTTAAGTTTAAGGTTATTGGGAATTAAATCCTCTAGAATAACCCCCTCAACCTCAATTCCATCAACTCGAATTCCATCAACATTTACACCCTTAATATTAACACCATCAACAAGGTCATTAATAATAAAGGTACGCCCCTTAGGTACATCATCACCGATATTACTAAATTTGATTTCATAAAGTATCTCTTCATTAGCATAAACAGGAGTGCCACAAACAGGGTTGACTCTTTTTTGGATATCCATCATTGCACCTTCTTTAATACGAAGAATATCAGTATTAAATTTTGTTTTACTACGATCCTCAGTCGCTGAAGCAACGATACGATAACCATACTCCCCTTGCTTAGGAGCATCAGTAGGAACGATGCCTGATATGACAAATTCAATAATTTCAGATGGCGCTAGCTCAGGAAGAGTAAAACAAGTGACTTTTGTTGCTGTCGCCTCATAGTCTTTATCAACACCAACACCTGTTGCTTTACAATCAACAACCTTTAATTCTTTCTCCCCTAAATCTCCTGTTCCATTACTATTCTGATCAATCACAACGTTAATCTTTCTAAGTGATCCAGAGTCCTTATCTGTCACTGTAAAGTGACTTGTTAGCTGATCATTAATATCAATCAGGCGTAATTCATAACTTGTGGCTGAGTTACCTGTATTGATTAAACGGTGAGCTAATGAAGCGTGCTGTCCTGCAACAACAGCACGGTCAATATCTTGTTGTAATTCTAGGTGATAAATATTTGCAACCTGAATAGTCGCTATATTAGAATAGATTTTTTTAACCAAGCCATCTGCTGTATCAAAGTAAGAAATTTCTGCTCGATTGGTAATAACAACACCTGCTGGTGTTATTTCTGCCAATACAGGAAATGCCAGAAATACCGCAATCATCATAAATAACAGACGTTGAAGCCAGTATGAGATAATGGAGTACATTGTGGTTACCTTTTTATTATTATTTTTAGTATTATTTTTAGTATGCCAGCGGTACAGCCGAAGGGCGTGGCTAGTTAATAACTAATGACAATAACTTATATAAATTATTGTTGTTAGTTATTCGCTTTATTTTTTTAATAAAAAAGTCAATACCCCTCCTCAAAATGAGGAGAGGATTGACTCATCAAACTTCTGATTAGAACTTAGTTTTAACCATCATAATGGAGTG
>JAGLEV010000074.1 GCA_023144895.1 Thiotrichaceae bacterium | reverse complement strand
CATTACGCCACTCGTTTGCAACACACCTTCTGCAGAGTGGAGTCGATATTCGTATCGTTCAGCAACAATTAGGGCACTCTGACGTTAAAATGACTGAAATTTATACACATTATTTAAAACAAGATGAGGATGGAGTGAAAAGCCCATTCAGTGGCTTGTTTGATTCTAAAACTTAGATTCTCTTTGGATAGCATTATCCTAGGTGATAGTGAAAAAGAGAAACTAGCCCTTAGCCTATTTAGTGAGTTGAGTGATATATATCAATGCTATATCCGTTCATTTTGATATTCTGATGTTCTTTACATGCATCAATTATTTTACCGACAGTGACAAAATTAGCTTTACTAAAAGTGATCATTCCATCAGTCATAGGATTCATTACTTTTGTTAAGCTAAAAAATTGTGAAAATATCAAACCCACGAGATAAAGAATGAAACCAATGATTAAAATAATACTCAGTCTGACATTACTTTTATTATCAAGCATGAGCTTGGCTAAAGGTATTATTGTTAATGATCCTTATGTGCGAGCTATTCCAGAAGGACAGACAATATCCGCTGCATTTATGGAGCTAAAAAATGAGACCGATAAGACCATTAATCTCATTAAGGCAAGCAGTGATAGTGCTAAAAATGTAGAGCTACACGAGCATGTGCATGAAGGCGGTATGATGAAAATGCGTCAGGTCGCAAAGATTGAGGTCGTAGCGAATACTAGCACAGCACTCAAGCCAGGCGGTTATCATATTATGTTGATTGGCTTAGTAAAACATATCGAACCCAAAGATATTATCACCATTAATCTAGAATTTAGCGATGGCTCAAAGCAAGTTATTAAAGCTGAAGTTAAGAAAATCATGATGGGCATGATGAAAGGAAAAATATCTAAGGGTATGAAGGGTATGAAAGATATGGGGTTTAAAAAACATGCGAACCCAATGCCTAACTTGCTAGCCGTTTTTAAAAAAATGGGTGATCAACTTAAATTAAGTGATGAGCAAAAAACTAAGCTAAAAGAGGGGATTAGTTTACGTAGTCCCAAAGTGAAAGTACTCTATTCTGCAATAAAAACATTAGAAAAAGAGCTTTATGAAGCAGCGCTAAATGATGAGCCACTGAATACAATAGATCAGTTAGCCGATAGATTAGTGCAGGCACGTCTTGCCGTTATCAAGGCTAAAGCAGCTTGTCGTGAAAGTGTGAAAGAAACTTTAGATAGCAAACAGTTTGAAAAAATTGTAGAGCTATATCGTGCCAATATGATGCCTAAGCCTAAAGTCTTAAATAAGGCTCAAGCTAAAATGGCATTGATGAAACATATTAATCCTCTGCCTAATTTTATGCAGGTCATTATTAAAATGGATAATAAGCTGAATCTTAGTAAAGAACAATCTGCTGATTTGAAAAAATGGCGTAGTGAACGTGGCCCTGTAACTCAAAAGCTGGCTAAAACAATTGTGGCATTAGAAGCAGAATTGCTTGAAGCAGCATTGAATAATAAGCCTTTATCAACAATAGATTCTCTTGCTGATAGTATTATGCAAAACCGTATGAAAATCATTCGAGGCAAGACTTTATGTCGCGATAATATGAAACGTATTCTAGATAACGATCAGTATACTAAAGTATTGAAACAGTATAAAAGCATGGCATCACGATGATAAAAAAGCCAGTTCTACTCTCACTGATTACTATCTTAGTAATCGTTTTAGTCTGGGTGCTATTATTTTGGACACCTGTTGAAACCTCAGAACAACCAGAACATCAAAAGCTGGCTTTGTCTGCAACTCCAATCGGTGGAGACTTTACGATAGAAACCAAGGATAAGGATTTATCACTAAAAGATTTACGTGGCAAGGTCGTTGTTTTATATATGGGTTATACATTGTGTCCTGATGTCTGTCCCACCTCACTGGCTTTATTGACTCAAGCATTGAATCAAATGTCAGAAAATGAGCTATCCAGCGTGCAATCCGTTTTTATCAGTGTTGACCCCGATAGAGATAACCTCACTCGATTGAGTAAATATACGCAATATTTTCATGCCAATATTATGGGGGGTACAGCAGAAAAAGAAATCATTGATCGTATTGCCAAACAATATGGTGCGGCTTATCAAAAAGTAGAAAATAATTCAGCAGCAGGTTATCTTGTTGATCATTCTTCGTATACTTATGTGATTGATAAAAAAGGTAAGCTAAGGCATTCATTAACCCATGGTACATTGCCTGAAAACATTCTTAAGGCCGTGCGTGAGTTACTGGCTGAAAAGGGGTAGTACTCTATTACTTAATGGTATAAAACCGAAATGGAGCCATAATCAAGCCCTTATTCGTGTTGAGTAAGACTCTAGCCTCCCACTCCATTTTGGAATAAACACAGACAGGAATAACCATCGTTCCTTTAAAATGATGGGGATCTATTCTATCAAGCTTAGGGCGGTTATACCCCATATCCATATCAATACCCACAAGGTCAACCTTAATCGTGCTGACCTCAATTCCTTCAGTGATGACATTCAATTCGAGTGGTCGTAAGATGGGAATAGTGTTAGGTGTCATAGAGAAACTGATTTTGCCACCACTGGGTAGCTCAGAAGTGCAGGCTCCCTTGCGTAAATCACAGGCTTTATCAATCGTGGCACTCGCTATAATATTGGGCGCCATACTGATTTTTAACTTATAGCCAATAACTAATAAAATAATCAAGCCTAATATAGCCACAATTGCCCACAAGGGTTCTGGTTTTTTCTCTTGATTCATTTAATACTAGTGCTCCGTTTTTAAGGTAAATCCCCACGTTTAAATACAACAAATCCTAGCCATGCACAAAAAGTACCTAATGCCGCAGGATAAACGAGTGACCAGATCAAAAACCCAGTGCGTCCAAAGGTATCGAGGATAACCCATGCAGAAGGACCTAGTAATACCAATTGTGGATCAAACAGCATCATTGCGCCCGTGCGGAAGACTTGCATTGGATTGACCAGTGCGATGAGTACCACGGTTTCAGATGATGAGCCATTGCTAATCATAATACCTAGTAAGATTAAATCTAAAAATAATAATAATACCAGCCAAGTCAAAAAAGCCGCTCCTTGTGCCACATCGGAAGAGCGAGCTAATGAAGAAATTAGCATCCCCATACCCAAAAAACACCACGCCAATACTAATAACATCGCGGTATAAATAATGACTTGTCCCCAAGGAATTTCAGCACCTTTTAATGCCCCCCAAACGACAGCCAACATCATGGCAAGAAAGACAGGAAGGAAAACCACCGCAAAGCGTCCTAATATCTTTCCCCAATACCATGATGCCAAGCCAATCGGTAGGGAGAGCAAGTATTCAAAAATCCCCGCTTCACGATCACCTGCAACAGAGCGTACTGTCGTCAGTAATACAAAAATGGGCAAAATAGCCATCGTGATTTGTAGATAAGTGACTAAAGTACGAGATAGCCCTGTGAAACCCATAATTCGTGATTCAGTGAGCCCTGTTATAAATAAAGCAACTACAATACCACCAAAAATTAGTGTATAAATAATAAACCAGCGTGAGCGTAAAGATTCATTAATATCGGCTAATGCCGTTAGCAATAGATGTTTGCTCATTGTTGTTCCTCTGATAATGGCACCGCTTTATGAAGATTATTAAAGCGCTGTTCAACCTTGTAAATATGTTTTTTAGCTTGCTCAAAACTGAGTGTATTCGGTGCTTTTATTGCTTGTGCTCCTAAGCCATAATCCATGGGTGTATTTTTTATTTTGACATACCCTGCCGTTTTAGCATTAATCCAATCGCCTGTTTTATAATCATTAACCCAAACTTCTGTGCGAGGGTCATCTTTCCAGTGTTGATCATCTAGCCAGATGATGGCACAGCCAACATCATCAAATTTATACAGCTTCGTTTTTTTCTCTGGCTTGCCACCTCGTACTTGTGCTGAATAATTACGACCACTGACTGCCATAGCACAACGAGCGCAAATTTCACGATCCCAGCGGACTTTACCCGCTCCTGTTGTTTGATCTTCACCACAGGAAGTTAATAGAAGCGTCAATGTCAGTAGCCATAATTGAGTGGCTGTTTTAAACATCAACTCTTCTCCTTCATATTGATACCATTGAGTATCCCCGAATAGCGTGATACTGCACCAAGAAAACGTAATCGATCAGGGCCCGCAACATTACCTTGCCACATCATGCCGTCACTACTGGATATAAAGCCCCATTCCTCAATCATTTTAGCAAACGCAGGCTCAGCATGTGTGAGCTGAATTTCACAATCAAGAATACTTTCCATGTCGACTTGATCAGCCACCTGATCATTTAATATGACCTTGCCCTGATCCAACTCAATGACACGATTCACTAAGGCGGCGACTTCATCTAAGCGATGGCTAGAAATCAACATAGCAGTATCATGTTGCTTTTGCGCTAATAAATTGAAGAAACTATGCCGTGCTTCGGGGTCAAGGTTAGCGGCGGGCTCATCCATAATGAGTAGCTTACTATCTCGCCCAAGAGCGATACTGATTAATAGCTTTTGCTTTTGCCCACCTGAAAGCTTAACAAATGCTTGTGATTTAAATTTTCTAGCATCTAGCCCTAAAGATTCTGAGACAGTATATATTTTCTCAGGATCACTATGGCAGACCTCCGCAGAGAAGTGAATTAATTGACCCACTGGCATCCGCAATGGTGGAGGGAGTTGTGGGACAAAACTAATTTGTTTTAAGACTTCCTCTCGATGCTGGCGAGGCTGTAGCTTATTAACTAAGATTTCACCCTCATGAATATATTCACCTAGTAAGCAACGAATTAAAGTGGTTTTCCCCGAACCATTAGAGCCAACTAAAGCAATACGGTCGCCCTTATTGATATCCAAATTAATCCCATCAAGTACTTTGGTTTGACGAAATATCTTGGAAACATTATTAATATTGATCATAATTTTTGTTATTACTAAGTAAATATTAAACGACTACATTCGTTCGATTAAACGATTGTTATTAACTGATTTTAAGTCATTAGCAATGAAGATTTTTCCTACAAAAATAATCCTATAGATCACGACTTAACACTCCATTAATAGCAATAGTTTGAGCTGGCTGATGTGCTATAGCTTGTCCCCAAAGCCTTTAAACTTGAAGGTTAATGATTTTGTTGGGCAAACTTCTACACAACGACCACAGCGAGTACAATCTGCACCTAAATCAACATCTAAACCAGCCGCCTTGCCTTTAATAACAGTATCTAATACGTGTGGAACAAGACAAACTTTACGGCATTCACCTTCATGTAAACAATCGACCAGATGATATTGCACTTTTAATGGTGAAATTGAGCCAACTAATCCATAAGTTAAACCAATGGGACAGCCATAGCGACACCATGCGCGACGGGAATAAAAAATCTCAAATAATAATAAAAGCGCCACCCAAATAAGTGCCAATCCTGGCCCATAAATTAAGGCACGACTGATAATGCCTGTCGGTGAAATAGTTTCATAAACTGTATATCCAGTAACCAATGCTAGAATAACAAAAATAATCCAAAACCATGTTCTGGCACGACGATCGAAAGGGTGGTCTTTAACCCAGCCTTTGGCTTCTAGCTTTTCATGCACCATTTCAGCGAGTTCAGCGACTAAATGATAGGGGCAAACCCATGAGCAAAAAGTTCGTCCACCTAATAGCCACCACATAATAAAAATAGTGACCGTGCCAATAACGAGATTAAGAACAATATGTTTATATGCCAGCATAACTTGTAAAGCAGAGTTAAGATCAGCCATATGGAAGCCAACAAAGCGGGAGGCGGTAAGAGAGCCTTCTAACATACTGATGTCGAAATAGAGTGAAACAACAAACAATAAATTAACAATAATCAACGTTGCCCAACGTCGTTTACGCCATTTCTGTGGTAACTTTTTATGTTCGGCAATTTCCTCATAGATCGCTTGAATACGCACCTTGTCGAACTTCTTGGTCGCGTGCATTTCCTGTACTTCAATACTAAAGGATTTCTTATCAGGACGTTTGGGAGGATTACCAAATAGCTCACTTAATGAATTTCTAAAGCTCATTATTTCAACTCCTTAACTGTTTTTACTTTATTAGCATCAGGCATCCATTGATTCTTACCTAAATCACGGTCTTTATTAATTTCAATAACAATAGCAGAAGGTTGCGTTGGACAAACCATTTCACAGACACCACAACCCACACAGCCATCTAGTATCTCTGGCTTCATTCGTTTGGTGCCATCATTACCTTTAAATTCAACCAGTTTAATCGCACGGGGAGGGCATTGGCTTTCATCACCTGCAGGAGGGTTACCTGCATCACATTGGTTAGCACGAATCTCAATTGGGCAAAGACGGACACAGAGATCGCAGATCTCAAGGTCAAATTCTTGATCAGCAAGCGGCACGGGATACCAGCGGTCGATGGCTTCAAAGCGTAAAATACCTTGATAGTTTTCATTATGACGAGTTTTGCCTTTAAAGCCTTGCCCCTGTACTGCAAGACAGAGTTTAGGAACATTTAACTTAGCCACACCCATATTGGTTTGAGCAGGATAATCAATACTATGTGTTAATGACCCTGTAGGACAGGCGAGAACACATTGCAAACCATCACAAGAGAAATCACAAGCTTGTTCGCGAGCATCAATATAGGGTGAGCCAATACCAAAGCCATCATCAATATCAGCGAGCTTAATCGCTTTAACAGGGCACACTTGCACACATTGCCCACACTTAATACAAGAGGATAAAAACGCCTTTTCTGCTAAGGCACCCGGTGGTCGCAAGCGATGACTGGCATTGCTTATGATTGGAATATAACCTGCCAATGCTGCTGATGTTATCGCGACAGTATAGCCAACTGAGCTTAAAAACTGTCGTCGTGCTTTTTGTTTTCTTGTTAATTTTGGTTTAGCCATATCACTAACTCATTACAAAATTGATTCATATTTAAGGAGGGATTATCTTCCCTGTGCTTCTAATAACATCTCATACGCTGTTTTTTTCTTTGGTTTAGCGACGGTACTGCCTTCTTTCTTTGTATCGTGAGTCAATGCACGCATACTCTTTTTATTAACCTTTACAAACTTAGTCATAATCGGCTTATTATCTCGTACTAATAAATCAGGTTTAGAAAAGGGGGCAAGCCGTTCCAAAAAATCTAATACTTCCAATACGGGAGAGCCTTTGAAAAATTGTGCGTTGGGTGTATCACGCCAGAGACGATCAGCATAAGCATAAAGCTCATAGGGAGTATCACCTTGGTTATTTTTATTACGATCAAAACCTTGATAATCACCCCAATAATTACCCTCCCATACATTGCGGTTAGCGGTTTTACCACCCGATACCACAATCTGCGTTAAGTTTCCTGCAAACTGATTGTGCTTAAAGATATTACTATGCCAGTCATTGAGGAAGCGAATGCCGATGCCATTGTAAGCAATGAGATTATCGGTGAATTTATTGGTAGTATCTGGCTGAAAAGGGGAGACATCGATATAAAGACCACTAGCGCAATAAAGCACCTGATTACCTTCAATGATTAAATCAGAGGTTTCTTTAAAACCAATCCCCACTCCTGTGGGTCCTGCGGCATGTGCAATCACATTATTTCTTATGACAATACCATCACTATACATTAAGAAAATACCCACCGTATTATTGTAATACTTGTTATCTTCCACTAAGTTATAACGTGAATACATAAAGTGTAGGGAGTAACGACTATCAGAGCCTATATTGCCTCTAAAAATATTATCAGCAGAATACCATGCGACCATATCGCGTACATTTTTAGTCACATTCTCAATAATTTTATTATTAAAACTATACCAAAGACGGATGGAGTCACCTTTTTGCCCTAGTTCAAAATTATCTTTGGAGCTGATGGTATTACGCTTAACAATATTATTTTTAGACTGTTGTAGATCAACACCAAATAAACAATCATCAATGATATTGTCTTTAATTACATTGAAATTACCACGTACTTGCACCCCAGAATCAATATCATTCGCTGACTCGCCAGAATGAGTAAGGTGTAAATTACGCACGGTTGCACCATCGGTATCCAGTCGAATCACTGAGCCTTTACCGCCCGCATTAATCGTGACACCGTTTTTTCCATCGATAATTAAGGGTTTATCGATGACAACAGGCCCCGCATAAGTGCCTGCTGGCGGGGTGAGGGTAGAGCCTTCTTTAGCCGTATCAACTAATGCCTGAAAAGAAGGATATTGTGGTTCCTCTGTCACCTTAGCCGTGCCTGAGTAGATTAAATAAAGCACGAGTACAAAGGCTATCGATAGACCATAGACTAAGTAGCGCTTATTTTTTATAGCATTCAGCACTATTTAAACTTCACCCTGTTTGCGGCGCATTAATGCCGCGAGTGCAAGCATTATTGCCATTGCCATCATCATAAAGAAGCCGATGGCAGGATAGGAGTGAGTCGTAAACTGCGCTACTTTACCTTGTCCAAACACGGTGGGCATAAAGGGCTTTACAGTAAAGGCACCCATGTCATTAAGTGTATGACCATACCAATACAACCAACCAGAATATTCAATAATAAAGAATAGCGGCAATGCCATCGGGACTAGAATTAATATCCAATTTAATAAGATAATCTTTTTCCATACACCGAATAACATCAATAACATCGCACCCAAGATTCCCCAGAATACAATATGAGAAACGAGACTCATTGTTTTCACCATTGGGGTGATCTCTGCGGGATTATTAAAGTAACGACCAAGGTTTTTTTGATAATGCCAAGCCATCATTTGCGAGCCATTACCTTGCCATTCTTCACGAGCCTCTTTAGGCTTTTTGGCTTGATCAATATCGAAAATACTTTTTAATAGATAGATATTGTTTTGTTTTTGAGATGTTTCTTCAGGCTTTTTATTTGCCACTAGTTCTACATCTGATTCAACAAACTCTTTACCTGATAGAGAAGCTTTAAGCTTAGCTAAACTTACTGCTCCTGAGTTGCCCACACTAGCAACGGCTTCTTTATTAGTATCTTGATCCATTGAAGTGACTAAGGCAAAAATATAACCCGCATTGTGATAATCCAAGCCTGCTTTGCCATACCATGTCATGCTCATCCAGACGGCAATCATTCCAAAGCCAGCAGACATAATGAGTAGGCGTATTTTGGGCTTTCGACAGAAGAACCCCAGCAACATAACGGAGAGTAGTCCCACTAAAAAGGGTGAAAATGCACGCTCAATAACACCACCAGCAGCAATCGGATACATGCCAACATAGTGATTAATCGTATCCATTTCGTGGACACAATCGAGTGCTTCGGACTCCGCTAACTCGGCTTTATTAATCTTTTTACAACCGTTAAAAACACCATTCATATGAAAATCAATACGCACACCATCAGGGAAAGCTTCTTCAGGATAGTTGGGTGCAGTTAGAGCGACCCACCAGACAGGTGAGTAATAAATAGCGACTAGCAAGAGAGTGGATGCAAGGATTAATGCACTAGAAATCAGAGTACGTTTATTTGCCGTCATAAATAAAATCCGAATATTATAATGTTCTAATAGATTTTAAGAAAAAAATAACATCCTAAACTTTGTCTGAATTTTTAGTCCTAATTTAATGAGATCAGGTGTTGTGTGATTCTATACCACCATAATCAGTACCCTTTGCTTGCAATCAATGGGTTTGAACTGGGCTAAAAAGTCTTCGTAGATTGAGATGTTATTTTATTTTCATTTTTTAAAAGAATGCCACCTCATACGATCAAGGTAGCACTCTGTTTATTGCTTATATCTGATTAATCGTAATCAGGATTTAGCCATTCTTTAGAGGGTGCAAGTTTCTCTTTAGGTACTTTGATACGAGAAACATAGTTAATCACCATTTCCATATCTTTATCAGAGAAGGTTTTGATTTGCTTAACCATATCAGGATTGGCATTACGACGTTTACCATCACGAATCCACTCAAACTGACGTAGCATATAGTTGTAGTGCTGACCTTGGATTAAGGGGAAGAATTTTTCTGCATTACCTTCACCCATTTTACCATGACATTCTACACAGTTGGTATCATAGAGCTTTTTACCCTGTGTAAACTCAGGTGTACTTTCGTCCCACTTGCCTTTACCGTTATCTGGATTCATTGGGATTTTAGTGATATATGCCGTTACGTCAGCCATTGCTTGCTCATCACCAATGGATTCAGGTAGTGCAAAGGGGTACATTGTTGGATTATCACGGTTTTTACTACGAATATCGGCAAGCTGTTTAATTAATACCGAGCGATGTTGTCCTGCCAGTTGTGGGAATGTGCCATCGGGCTTACCCCAGCCTTCGGTTAAGTGACAAGCTGCACAGACTTCATAAACTTCAATACCATTTGCATTATCAGGCTTGAGATCCATTGCAACTTCACGCTCACCACCTGAGGTCATCCAGACTTTTTCATTGGTTCCATCGTGTTTTGCTTTTGCTCCATGAGGAGAAGCTGTTGTCGGTTTTGCTTTAGCAGGTTCTGCTTTCTTTTCTACCTTTTTAGCTGATGATTTACCTGGCTTGTATTCTAGCGTGGCAAGATGCTTAGCAATGGCATCAATTTCTTCATCAGAAATAAGATGCATAACACCTTTCATAGCAGCTGATTGACCATTAGAGCGTTTGCCTGACTTAATATCTTTCATTTGTAAAGCAAGATATTCAGCACTTTGACCTCCAATAGAAGGGTAATTAGGCATGAGAGGAGTATTTGCATCCTTACCATGGCAGGAGTGGCAGGTTTTATCTGTAAATAGTTTAGCACCATCAAGTTCTGCGGAGGCAGTCGTGCTAAAGGTAAAGGCAATGATAGCAACAAGTGCCGTCATTGCTGGAATACTGGTTTTTAAGATGTTTGACATGATTCATGTTCCATAACAGTGTTTGCTTATATTCTATAAATAATGGCAATGAAGCACCTTGATTTAGGTCAAAAACTTATTTGAGAAAATGCTGGGGTGAGATCGTACAAAAAAGTCATCATTATATGAGGTGGTAATTATCATTTGGAGTGATGTCCGCCTTGTTTTTTAATGGTATTTTCTTGTAGTCTTTATTACACAGAGGGTAGTAGCGAATACTATCCTCTGCTTTATTAATAATACTATTTAAGCGACCCTGTAGTATTTTAAGGTTTTTATCATTTAAGTAACATTCAAAAATACTGTACTGTATACGCTGACCAAAATTTTCCATTTGGGTGGAAACTTTTCTTAGTCGTTTTTTTTCTGCGATATCAAAGCAAATAACATAAAATTGGCTCATAATAAATAGTACTCATTGCTTTCTACTGCTTGACTTTTTCCTTGTAAAAAAATACTTCTTTCACAATGTTTACATAGTGGATACCAGCGAATTTTATCAAAATCTTCCAATAGTTCATTAAGATATTCGTATAGTTTTTGCTGTTGACCATGATCTAAACGACATTCAAAAACACTGTATTGAACTCTCACACCATTGTTTTCAAGTTGTTTGCTAACCGCTCTTCGTATTTTTGAGTTACTAATATCGTAGCTGATCATCCAGAGATGTTTCATCTTATTTCCTAGCGAAAAATAGCAGGTTGATAGGTAGGGTTGTCTGATGTAAAGCTTTTTGTATCATTTCGCATCAAGCTTGCTAGTTGTTTTGTTTGGTGCTCTATGCAGCGGCGATAATCAATTTTATTTCCTGTTATAGGGTGAGTAATAGCGGTA
>JAGLEV010000073.1 GCA_023144895.1 Thiotrichaceae bacterium | reverse complement strand
AGCGCCCTCTCATTTAATCTCTTTGCACTGATGCGCTTATTGTTACCTGAAACATTATCACATCATCGTGTCACTACACTGCGATGGAAGCTTTACGCCATGGCAGCCAAGGTGGTTAGGACAGGTAGACAAGTATTCATAAAAATGACAGACAAAAACCACCAACGACTCAAGGCAGTATTAGAGAGGATACGAACATTGGAATACAAGACAATTTAGATAACCAATATAGGAGGTTCGATTGAGATATTGATGGGATAGGTGCGCTTAAAAAAACGCTAAGTTAGTAGATTTAGGGTTTTTCCCTCATTAATCAGGATAAATTTAAGCGCAATGATTAAAAATCATTATTGGCTTGTAATCGTAAGTCAAAAAAGCAGCCTTTAAGAGTTGAGAATGAAATTGAGAACCCTATATGTGGATTTGGGATTTAGAAGACGAATGAAATGCAAAAAAGATGCATGTTTAAATTTACTTGCAAAAAGAACAAGATTTTTCATTTTTCATTTCAAAACTAACGGTATTGCCAAATTTATCTTGAGTAACTTGGTACGCCAGCATGGGCGTGAACTAATGAGATGAAAGCCTCTGTAGGAGAACCCACCTTATCGCTGTGATAGCGAAGATTATAACAACTCGCCGACGGCAACTGCAACCCGCGAGGTGTTGTGGATAGGAAGCCCGAGCGCACCAATAGTAGGCGGTTAAGATCAAACCTCATAAGCGGTAAAATAGGCTAATCATACAAAGGTCTCATTATATATCTTTGCCTTTTTTAGAAGAATGGCGTGCCATCAAGCTTCAGCTAAAATCTAGCGGGACTGTCGGTCACATTACATCGACTTCATTGCAAATCAATGGAACTTTACTAAAAGATATAGCTCTTAAATATCAGGCAACCTGTTGACCTATTAATCTAAACCCCTGCTTAGGATAAAGTTTTAATAACCCAAACAATAACACAGGGTTTTGCCTTAGGAAATGATTGAATCCTCATTCCTTTTGTTAATATCCTATCGTTAGGGTGTTTGATGACAAGAAAAAAACTATAAACTAGCAGTGCTTTAAGGTAGATTTGCA
This sequence comes from Thiotrichaceae bacterium, assembly GCA_023144895.1. GTDB lineage: Bacteria > Pseudomonadota > Gammaproteobacteria > Thiotrichales > Thiotrichaceae > HyVt-477. Next base: position 57,909 of record JAGLEV010000073.1, on the reverse strand, counting down.
GGTAGCATTACCCTAAAATAACTCAAAAATATATTTCTTAAATAATAAAAAGTAGTGGCTCATATGAAAATAAAGATTACCCAAGCAGTATTACTGTTAACACTCAGCCTATTTAGCTTAACCGCCTCCGCTCTTCCACCTGCCTTTACAGCAACTTACTCTGTTTCAAAATCAGGTATGAGCCTAGGAAATATGAACGTATCTTTAAGCTATAGCAATCAAAGCTATCGATATGAGAAAAACTCTAAAGCCAGAGGGATCGCTTCATTATTGAGTGGTGACCGTGTTGTTGAAAATGTCCAAGGACGCTTTCAAGGCAACCATCTCCAGCCTCAAAATTACCTCTATCACCACACTAGCAAGCGTAAAAACCGTAAAGATTCATTTCACTTTAATTCACCACAGCAAGTGGTTGGTCAATATAAGAACAAGAATTACAAAGTAACTGTACCTAATAACACCTTGGATAGAGCCAGCTTAGAACTCGCTCTTGCTCGTGATGTCAGCGCTAATAAAGCACAATTAAACTATACAGTGACAGAGAAAGGTGTGATAAAAACATATAACATTAAACGTGCTGGACACCATCAGCTAACCATTGGTAACGCTAAATACAATGTACAAAAGCTTGTAGTTAACCGTAAAAATAGCCAACGTAGTACCGTATTTTGGTTAGCTAAAGAGCTAGGATATATGCCTGCACGTATCGATCATACAGAAAAAGGAAGTGTCCTCACTAGCCTGATTAAACATTATCAACTGAACCGCTAACATTAGAAAAGCGATGTCCTCTGACTCTAGTTACATCAGAGGACATGACCTAAAGTGATAATGACTTTTGTAAATACTCCTGCCAATGAGAAAATATTTTCTTATCAGGAGAAATGACCACTGAACGTGGTTGCATTTTTGCTCTAAACACTGTCTCACCCTCCATTGTACTACTATAGCCACCTGCTTCTGATAAGATAATCGTGCCTGCCGCTAAATCCCAGAGCTTCATCCCTCCATGTAAATAAACATGTCCACGGTTACTTGCCATCCAAGCCCATTCCAGTACACAACTACCTAAATTACGTTGTGATTTAAAGGGAGGATCTAATAATAATTGTTGACACAAAGTCATTGGCAAGCGTTTGAAATCAACAATGGCAATACTTTTATCTAAGCTAAAAGAACTCTCTTTGCATTTAAGATCGAACCCATTAAGCCTTGCACCCTCTCCTTTAACCGCACTAAACATTTCATCACGCACAGGATCATAGGTAAATCCCATTACAACAGAACCTTCATGCAATAAAGCTAATGAAGTTGCAAAGAGAGGAATGCCTGCTGCAAAATTACTCGTACCATCCAAGGGATCTAAGACCCAAAGCCATGTATGATTTTCTAATAAAATGGTTTGCTCTTCCAAGCTCATTTCTTCACTTAAAAACGCAATATCGGGATATTCTTTTTTCAATGCGGTACAAATTCGTCGATCTGTTACTAGATCAGCTTCTGTTAATAAGCTACCATCATCTTTAATTTCATAGCCTGTTTTTAGAAAACGCGGCATAATTTCTTCTTTGCTGACTTGTTTTAGTAAGTCTTCTATAAAATCTTTATTAACGGGCATAGCACTCAAGGTTATTGATGAATAGTTTGGTCATTGTACTCTTAATCCTCGTAGCAGTACTCTACTTTTGGTTTAATTCCATGAATACACGAGAAACAGCAATGCGTGTAGCAAGGCTATTATGCCAACAAAATAATGTTCAGTTATTAGATCAAACCGTTGCACTAGAAAAGATACGCATTAGACGCACGCCTCAAGGTCGAATGACCTTTATGCGTATCTATGCTTTTGAATATACCGCTGATGGCAATGAACGCTATATCGGGCGTGCAACTATGCTGGGAATGGAGATCAAACGAGTCGTTATTGAAGACCATCAAGGTGTCGTCATTGATCATGAGTAAGTTGGATATTGTTTTTTACTATAACAACTGCCGTGACTTACCTGCGTTTAAAATATTCCACAATACCGCAATCAATGATTATAACTATTGGCTCATTTCAAAATACAATGCATTTGATATTGATGTTTATTTATTGCTCGATAGTATAGAAAGTAATATTATTGCACTAGACTGGGATAACACAATTAGCTCTGATATTGAGTTATACCAACAACTTATTAAAGAGTGGCGTAAAGCTGGTTTTGAACCCATTGTCTGTAGCCTACGTGAAGATGATAATGAAAATCGTACAGAGATAAGGAAAAAGCTAGAGGATGAGACTATTCCCTTACATCTCACTAATGGTATCGCCAAGCTCAAGTTTATGATGCAACAAAATCTATCTGTCCATCTTTGGCTTGATGATTTTTTCCCCGCAATTTGTCAATGTAACAATCAACTGGTCAGGCGCAATGGCATTGATTATTAGGTAGTATCTATGAACAAAGAAATCGTCCAAAACTTCATTGATGAACAATATCAACGGATCATCTGTGATCAGTGCCTAAATACCTTCATGACCAAGGTTTTCGACTACTCCCCATCACATGTCTTACTTGAAAAAAGAACGCTTGGGTTAGAATATTTCTGCCATGCAACACAGGAACTTAACCTCATTTGTGTGCCTGATGTCCAAGCGCTTGGAATTATTAATGAAGATGATCAAATAGTTCCTAGTCAGTCTAAAGATAAATTATTTTCTGCTATAGAAACTGACTTTAGGTATTTGTATTTAATGGAAAGAATGGAGCATCTCAACAAAGAAGAAGCTAAATTTTTTGATGATTGTATCCAGCAGTTAGATAGCATTGATGATGCAACCCGTAAAAAAGGCTTTAAACAACTAGCCAATAAACATGGGCAAATTTTACGTCATGAGATACAAGCGCTATTTACCTACTCCCAGCAATATCAAGAGTATATTGTATGGGACTTACACGGTGATAATCTTATGCGTCGAAATACTGGCGAGCTCGTTATTCTTGACCCTTTTACTTTTCGCATTTAGATTGAGACATCATGACACTACAAAGCCCTACACTGACTCCTCTCGTTCAACGTATCTTAGAACAACGTGGTATTACTTCAGCACAAGAGCTAGAATTTAGCCTTAAAGATTTATTGCCGATTTCTTCACTCAAAAATATTCAATACGCCAGTGAATTATTATGTGATGCGATTCAACAACAAAAATCGATAGTGATTGTTGGAGATTTTGATGCTGATGGTGCAACAGCAACAACGCTAAGCTATAAAGCACTGACTTTAATGGGTGCTAAGCGAGTCAACTACGTTGTACCTAACCGCTTTGAATTTGGTTATGGATTAACCCCTGAGATTGTACAGGTCACCAGAAAGTTTCAACCTAATCTTATTATTACTGTAGATAATGGTATCTCTAGTACACCTGGTGTTGCAGAAGCTAATGCCCTAGGAATTGAAGTGCTGGTAACTGACCATCACCTGCCTGCTTCAAAGCTTCCTGATGCCAAGGTCATTGTTAACCCCAATCAACCTAATGACACTTTTGAATCAAAAGCATTAGCAGGTGTGGGGGTTATCTTTTATGTCATGTTGGCAGTAAAGCGACAGTTATTAAATAATAATTATTTCACTCAGCAACAAATAGCCCCACCTGACTTATTAAGCTTACTCGACCTAGTTGCACTAGGTACTGTTGCCGATGTTGTGCCCCTAGATAAAAATAATCGTATTTTAGTTGAGCAAGGTTTACGGCGCATTCGTTCTGGACGTTGCTGTGCTGGAATATTGGCTCTTTTTGCTATTGCTAAACGTGATTTTACTCGTGCAGTCTCTACAGATCTTGGCTTTGTTTGTGGACCTCGTCTTAATGCAGCAGGGCGGTTGGATGATATTTCTATTGGTATTCAATGTTTATTAGCCAATACGACTGAAGAAGCCACAGAGCTGGCTCACACTCTTAATGATCTCAATAATGAACGCAAACAGATTGAAGTAGGAATGCAGGAGCAAGCAGAACAAATCCTAGCTGATCTCACACTAACACCACCTGATAGCGAACGACAGACACCACGTATTATCTGCCTTCATCATAAAAGCTGGCATGAAGGAGTGATTGGTATTGTTGCTGCACGGATTAAACAACGCTATGCCTGTCCTGTCATTATTTTTGCTGATGCTGCAAAGGAGATGATTAAAGGATCTTGCCGTTCTATTGAAGGTGTTCATATACGTGATTTATTGGATCTTGTTGCTACCCAAAATCCTGAACTATTAGCAAATTTTGGTGGTCATGCAATGGCAGCAGGCTTGACGATCAAAGCAAATGATTTTGAGGCTTTCACCCAAGCCATTCAATATCAAGTCAGCAAACTCAAGGATGAACCTTTCAATACCACTCCCCACTCTGATGGACAGCTAGCAAATACTGATTTTAATTTACAGACCGCCGAACAGCTACGCACTATCGCTCCTTGGGGGCAACATTTTCCAAAACCTGTCTTTGATGGTGAATTTATACTGCTCAGTAGAAAATTACTAAAAGATAAACATCTAAAAATGGAGCTACAACCGTTAAATGGAGCTAAGATTAAGATAGATGCGATTGCTTTTAATATCACCCTCGCAGAATGGCCTGAAACCAATCAAACCATTGCTATTTTATTTGAATATGATGTGAATAGTTTTCGTGGTAATCAGACCCTGCAACTTATTGTTAATCAACTATTAAGCTAGTCCACCATGAAAGTTATCATTCAAATAATAATCATACTTCTATTCTCCATTGGAGCAAGTACTGTGTCAGCCAATAATCGGCTTAAACTTCAGAGTCCAGCACCTGATTTCACTTTATTAGATCAAGACAAAAAGGCTCAAACCTTAAGTAAAATGCAGGGCAAATGGGTCATACTTTACTTTTACCCTAAAGATGAAACCTCAGGATGTGTGGCAGAAGCCTGTAGTTTTCGAGATAATATAGCCGCTCTTAAAGCAAAAAATACGGTAGTTTGGGGGGTCAGTGTCGATAATCCTGACAGTCATGCCCAGTTTGCTAAGAACCATCAACTCCCCTTTACCCTATTAGCAGATCCTGCTGGAAGTATTGCGAAACGCTATGGTTCATTACGAAACCTACTATTTTTCAAGGTTGCCAAACGACATAGTTTTATCATCGACCCACAGGGAAAGATTGCTAAAATTTATCGTAAAGTATCGCCACAATCACATATAGCAGAGATCTTGGCTGATTTGAAAAAACTCCAAAATTAAAGCAACGCTATGAATAAAAAACAGTAAATAAGTAAATTAGCACTTGCTAATGTATTAGCATATGATAATATACTGAAAAATTCATAGCAGATTACGTTTAGGAGAAAGACGATGAAAAAATTATTAGTAATATTGGTAATGGCTTTCGCAGCTAACACAGCAAGTGCTAACTTTTTTGGTGGCAATGATGGCGAATGGAAAATGGGCCCTAGTGGACCTTATTGGGACGAAAGCGATTGGCCACAATGGACTCCAATGTATTGGATGCAGGAAATGATGGATAATTTCAATGGCGATAGCAATAATAACAACTTTGGTTTTAGCCCAAACATGAACTACAACATGCCTACTTTTGGTAATAATGTTCAACCACAGATGCCTCATATGCAAGCACCTGCACAGCCAACAGTAAAGAAATAAGCTTCTCTTACATTTAGTTTATTTAAAAAGGCTAGTAGGCTTTCTACTAGCCTTTTTTGTGCCTGCATTTTATTAAAGTGCTAGGGCAAGACAATAAATATTCGTATACTTATTTTAATTTAATAGACAAACATAGCGACTCTATAATGACACCACGCAAAATCCTCGTAACCAGCGCCCTACCTTATGCTAATGGCCCTATTCATCTTGGGCATCTTGTTGAATATGTTCAAACAGATATCTGGGCACGCTTTCAACGTATGCGAGGTCATGATTGTTATTATATTTGTGCGGATGATGCACATGGCACACCCATTATGTTGCGCGCTCAGCAGGAAGGTATTTCACCACAACAACTTATTGATGCAATGACCATTGAACATCAAGCAGATTTTGCCGCATTAGATATTCATTTTGATAACTATCATTCGACGCATTCTGATGAGAATCGTCAGTTAGCAGAATCTATTTATCTTGCCGCTAAAGCTAAGGGTCATATTGATAGTCGCACGATTCAACAGGCTTATGATGAAGAAGCAGGTATGTTCCTGCCCGACCGTTTTATTCGTGGTGAATGTCCAAAATGTGGTGCTGATGATCAATACGGTGATAATTGTGAGGCTTGTGGTGCAACCTATGAAACAACTGAGCTAGTTAATGCTCAATCGGTTGTCTCTGGTGCGACACCAGTGAGTAAAGAAACAGAACATTTATTTTTTAAAGTTAATGATTTTAAAGAAAGTATTGAAACCTATCTTAATAGTGGTGCAGTACAAAAAGAAGTTGCCAATAAAATATCTGAATGGTTTGATGAGGATTTAAAAGCATGGGATATTTCCCGTGATGAGCCTTATTGGGGCTTTAAAATCCCTGAGACTGAAGATAAATATTTTTATGTTTGGTTAGATGCTCCAATAGGCTATCTCGCAAGTTTCAAGAATTTCTGTGCCAAAAGTGGTATTGATTTTGATGAATTTTGGAAGCCAGACAGTACGGCTGAAGTTCATCACTTTATTGGTAAAGATATTGCCTATTTCCATACCCTCTTCTGGCCAGCACTATTAACAGCAGCAGATTTACGTTTGCCAACAGGAATCTATTGCCATGGTTTTCTAACGATTGATAGTAAAAAAATGTCGAAGTCACGTGGCACTTTTATTCAAGCAAAATCTTATAGTAAGCACCTTGATGCTTCCCCTTTACGTTATTATTATGCGGCTAAGTTAAGTCACTCTGCTGATGATATTGATTTGAATTTTGCTGACTTTACTCAACGAGTGAATAGTGATTTAGTTGGCAAGGTAGTCAATATTGCCTCACGTTGTGCTGGTTTTATCAAAAAGCGTTTCAATAACCGCTTAACTGCCGAGCTCGCTGACCCTGTGCTACAACAAAATTTTGCTGATAAGGCTGAGGCTATTGCTGAATATTATGAAAGCCGCCGCTATGGACATGCAATACGCGAAATTATGGGACTTGCAGATTTAGCCAATCAATATATTGATGAGAAAAAACCATGGTTGCTTGCTAAAGATCCTGATCAAAGCGAAGCTACTCATGCTGTTTGTAGTCAGGGTATTAATTTTTATAAAATAATTATTACTTATCTCAAACCTGTTATCCCCGCAATTGCAACACAAAGTGAGGTATTCCTAAATACTGGTGATCTTAATTGGTCAAGTGTTTCATCACCTTTACTGGATCATCAAGTGAATACATTTAAACCACTGATTAAGCGTATTGAGAGTACTTCTATTGATAATATTTTAGCCGATAATAAACAGGTAGCAAAACCCGCTAAAGCGAAAGCTGTACAAAAGAAAAAAGTAAAACCACTGAAAGATAATGAAAACAATATCATTAACTTTGATGATTTTGCTAAAGTTGATTTGCGTATTGCTAAAATCATTAAGGCTGAACAGGTCGAAGGTGCTGATAAGTTATTACAACTGACGGTTGATTTGGGTGAAATGGGTGAGCGAAATATCTTTGCAGGTATTAAATCAGCTTACGAGCCATCGGCTTTAGAAGGCAAGCTAACCATTGTTGTGGCAAATTTAGCAGCTCGAAAAATGCGCTTTGGTCTTTCTGAAGGCATGGTACTTGCTGCAGGTGATGGTAATGACTTGTATTTAATGTCTCCTGATGAAGGGGCTAAGCCAGGAATGAAAATAAGTTAAATTGACCGAATAAACCTTATAGCGGTTCGATATTTTACTTATTTTATATCAAAAAATATTGATTAAGTCAGACTAATGGCTTAATCAACCAGCTAAAGAGAAATAAATACAACAAAAAACTACCAACTATCTTAAAGTCTCTTATTTGCAACTTAATAAATTGAATTTGCTGAAAAGATATGCGATTATTCACCTGAGCAATCAATATCTTTTAGTGGATTATTTGATTTCAAACAGGGTTAAATAGTAGTCCACTTTATATCGCTATAATTAATTTTTATCGAGGTTGTCGATAATTAGTGGTGCTTCATTTTCCACTTAGCCCTTCCCAAAAAGCTTAAAACTGTTTAAGCTCTCTGGATTGCAGGGCTGACTTGCTCAAATTTGTATCAATACAATGAACTACCATTTGTCTAAAACTTGAGGGCATTTGTGAGCAAACGATACGCTCACCAAGTTTTACATATAGGGCTAAAAATATACTTATAAGTTGCTATTTGCGGGCAAAGAATAGATCTACACATAAATTTAATAATCATGAGGATAATATCCATGTACACCAATCCTAGACTATCACTTGCTGCTGCTGTTGTCGCTGGCATGTTTGTAACGGGTTGTAGCCAACAACAAGTTAATGGTGGTTCAACATCACCATCACAAGTTGCTGGTTCTTCTCAGCAAGTTGCTGGTTCATCTTCCCAACAGGTTGCAGGATCTTCTTCTCAACAAGCTGGATCCTCACAGCAACAACAGGCTGAACCTGCTCCTGTCGTTGTTACTAGACCTGTTACTCGTACTCCCGCACCTGCGCCTCCACCTAGACATGTATCAAGACCTAAGCATGTAAAAGTAGTAAAAAGAAATCCGAATAAACATCGACACCCAGCAGTACCTCGTTGTACTAAGTCTGTGGATCACGTTCATAAAAGTGGTGCTAAACACCATAACCATAAGTACAGCTGTAAAGGTGCAACACGTCCAGCGGTTAAGCGTCCAGCATATCGTCGCCCTGTACAAAAAAGACCGACAGCCAATCGTTGGACGCATCGTCATCCCGCCATTCCACGTTGTACTAAGTCAGTAACACATACACATAAGTTTGGTACACGTAACCACACACACAAGTATTCTTGTCGTAAAGGGGCTCCAGCACCTGTTCATAGAACAACAAGACCCGCTAGACCAGCAACAAGACCAGGCAACCGTGTCAATGTTCATGCATTGCAACGTAAACTTAAAGCGAAAGGCTATTACCGTGGGCCAATCAATGGTGTGGTAACACCTGATACACGTTCTGCATTACAGCGTTACATGAAGACAAAATAAGTAGTTATTATTTATGACTATAAAGCATGGGGTTAGAGCAATCTCCCCATGCTTTTTTTTGTCCTAAAATTAAGTTTTTTTGCAATACTGTCTCTCCTTTATGGTTGCACATTACGATAAGCTAGAATAGTATGTTTAGCGAAACATGCTTTTCCATAGTCACTTAATTGAAAAGTCTACTATGCTGTTTATAATGGTATGTTGGGAAGCTCAATTTATTAGTGAATTAAAATTTACTTATCTACTAAGCTTGAGCTTGGACTAAACTTAACCTGATTCCGACTGTCTCTTCATTCATTATTGTCCACAAGAAAAACTTATGATTAAAAAAATATTCAGCCTATTATTGCTCCTCTCATTGTGCTCCCTACTGCCTGCACAAGCAGCGGTATGGAAAGCCACTAAAAAATGGACCGAACAAGAAGAAAAACACTATCAACATTGGGTTAAAACCCATTGGACTGAAGAGTTTTTCATGGATCCGAAGAAACCCTTATACTATAAGATAGAACATGATTGTGCTGATGCCGTTTATCTTATGCGTCTCATTTACTCTTATGAAAAAAAGCTTCCCTTTGTTATTCATAACGCCCATAAAAAAGGAGGACTAACGACAAATAATATGAAAAAATGGGATCGCCTAGCTGAATTCCATCGTGTGCGTAAGTTTATGGATTATGTTTCAGATACAACAAGTACTAAAACACTTCGCCATGATACCTACCCTATTGCTCTCAATAATTTGAAAGCAGGTGATATTTATGTTGCTCCTGGTACACACTCCTATCAAATCGTTAACATTACTGAGACAGGTGTTGCTGAAGTGATGGCATCAACCACACCCAAGGCTCCTCGTTTTTTATCTCGGATTAGCTCATTTCCATTTTATGTGCCTGAGGATGTAAAAAATAAAAGTGATGGTTATCGACGTTTTATTCAGCCTCAAAATATCCGTAAGTCAATGGCTAAACAACCTCATTATAATGATGAGCAATATAGAATTGCAGCAAATGTAAAATATAACTATGTCGCATTTACCGATATCATTGCTAGACGTTTAGGTAAGCGCCCTGAAAAAACAGCAGAAAAAACGCTACGTTTACTTATTGCACTTTGTATGTACTCTAATGATCGTAGTGTTTACATTTACGATGCTCTATGGCACTTACAGAAAATTAGAAAAGGGGGTCGTCAGTGTATGACTCGTCAGGAATATGATAATTTCTCTACACCATCACGTGATAAGCGTTTAAGATCTTTCTTTATTTCAGTTAAACAGCATCTTGATAAAACATGGCGCTTAAACTCACAGCATGAAGCACAAATCATTGCCGCAACTATTTTCAGAAAAACGCCGCCACCGCCAAAAGAAACAAAGTTAACGAATGACTTCTGCATGGTAGAAATGAGCTTAGGAGAAGGTTACTACATGCCACTACGTGAGTTATGGCAGAATATTCGTGCTAAGCAACTTGTTTCTGATCCACATGGCCCTCTAGAAGCACGCTGGGGAATCAATGCGAAAAACTATAAGCCAAAGTGTCGTACTTATTAAGCCTCTATCGTAGTGCAATCTAAAAATACCGCTTGGATAAAATTTTCAAGCGGTAAAATAAAAGCTTATCTTTTCAGCTAGCGAAGCATAGGTTATTAGGTATAATGTTTTTCTTTAGATAATAAAAACAACTTAATAACTTATCATCCTATGGGAATACACCGAATACCACGACTCTATCGCCAACAGCTCTTAGCAAGCCTAGTTGGGCTGATTTTTTTCTTTAGTATCACTGTGAATAATTATGCTGCAGATATACAATGGGCAAGCTGTAGCACTTCACGCAATCCCGTTGATATCCAAAGAATTGCAGATATGCCTGAAGGTGCAACCGTGGTCGAAGCTGACAATGCAATACTTAAAAAAAAGGGTGTTTCTAAATTAGAAGGTCATGCAGTTATACAAAACCAAGATCGAACCATCAACGGACAAGACCTTAACTTTGATAATAGAAATAGCACGGTCACTGCTTTTGGTAAAGTATTACTCTCTACTCAAGATATTGATATAAAAGCTAAAGATATTAACTATAAAATAGATAAAGATGAAGGTACACTCAAAGGTGCGGTTTATATTTTAAAAAATGGCTCTGGAAATGGTAGTGGCGGAACCCTAGTCCGTAAAGGAAAAAATCTATCAACCTTAGCTAATGCTACCTTCTCAACCTGCCCAATTTATGCTCGTTCGTGGTATATACAGGCTAAACGCATTGATTTACTGCATGATAAGAAAATTGGTGTTGCACGTCATCTAACACTCAAGATAGGTGGCATACCTATTTTCTACACACCCTATGCTGATTTCCCCTTGAATGGTCAACGAAAAAGTGGGCTTTTAATGCCTTCTTATCAAATAACAGACCGCTCAGGTAGCATCTTTTCTATTCCTTATTATTTTAATATTGCACCTAATATCGATGCGACAGTTCATGCCAAGGTCTTGACTAAGCGTGGTTCAATGTTAGAAACAGAGCTACGCTATTTAACAGCAACACACCAAGGGGAGCTTAATGTAAATTACCTGCCTTCTGATGATAATGCTGGCGATATTAATCGCCACCTTGTCTCCATTAACCATCGCTCAAAACTACACAACAATACTCAGCTCTCCATAAAAGCAACAAAGGTTTCTGATGATCATTATTTTAGTGACCTAGCGAACTCACTAAGCACAACATCTACTGCCTATTTAGAACGTAGATTAGACCTTACTAAATCAGCCAATCACTGGAAATTTAGTGGCTCAATACAAAACTATAAAATACTCGATGGTAATAGCATTCCTTACTCACGACTACCAGAGTTAAAACTATCTTATCGCCCTCAACTTAGAAATAGGCGTAATCACTTTAATTTTGAATCAGAACTCGTCAAGTTTGATAAAGACAATGCAACCACGGGTTTACGATTTGATCTTAATACCAATCTTTCACACCGCTTTGGTACCTCAGGCTGGTATGTAAAACCTTCAGTACAACTACGTTATACCCAGTACGCACTAGAAGACAGCACAAGCAACAATCACCTTACTCGTTCATTAGCAACAAGTAGTCTTGATACAGGGCTATTTTTTGAGCGTAATATCCATGATAATAAAATAATGCAAACTCTAGAGCCTCGCCTACATTACACCTACACCCCCTTTAAAGATCAAAGTAATTTTCCTGTCTTTGATACGGCAAAATTCAGCACCTCCTCCCATAATCAACTTTTCTCAACCAATCGCTTCAGTGGTAAAGATAGAATAGGTGATACCGAAAAGTTAACGCTAGGTTTTACCTCTCGACTGATTAATAATCAACGTGGGCAAGAATTATTTAAGATGAGCCTTGGGCAAGCTTTTTATTTTAGTGACCGACTCGTTACCTTACCTAACAATGCCATCAATACGGTAGCTCGTACAGAATTTGCACTAGAGCTAACAGGAAAGGTCACTGAAAATACAAGACTCATTAACAATACTTATTGGGATCCTGAAGATGGAAAAGTCAATTCATCGGAAACACGACTACACTATGCGGATAAAAAGCAACGCAGAGTCAATTTAAGCTATCGTTCTTTAAGTGATGAATTAGAACAAGCAGAGCTTTCTTTCTCTTTTCCCATTAATAAAAAATGGAAGATACTAGGAAGAACAGATTATGACATTAATAATCATCGTGTACTTGAAACCCTAACAGGTGTTGAGTACTCAAATTGCTGTGTAAAAACTCGTTTCGTTACAAGGCGCTTCCTAACGGCAGATAATGAGACTTACGATACAACACCTTTTATTGAGTTTGAATTGAAGGGTATGGGCAGTATCGGAAGCCAAGGAAGAAATCTCCTTGAAGAAAAAATTTATGGATATAAAAATGATTAAATCAACTTCATTTCTACTAAAACTCAGCGGTAGTATTCTTAGCCTAGTCTTACTCACAACAAGTATTGCTAGTGCACAACCTTTGGATAAAATTGCTGTCGTTGTCAATAATGATGTCATCATGCTTAGCCAAGTCTATCAATTCACTAGACAGATGAGAGCAGACCCTAAAAGTAAGGATTTCTCTGAAAAAACATTGATAAAAAAAGCGATAGAGCAACTGATTCAAAGAAAGCTGCAACTACAAAAAGCCAAAGAGATTGGTCTAACCGTTGATGATAGTACTCTTAATCTATCAATACAGGCTTTAGCACAAAAAAATAATCTCAATATGCAGCAATTTCAGGCTGCTCTTATTAGAGAGGGTCTAAACTTTGTTAGTTTTCGTGAAAGAGTACGTGAAAATATGACACTAAAGGAATTACAAAAAAGACAATATCGCCAAAATACTCATATTACAAAGCAACAAGTGAATGACCTCATTGCCAATGAGAGTGGGCGTATTTCTCAAGGAGTTGATTTTAAAGTACAACAGATTGACTTTAGCGCCCCTAGTGGAACACCTCTTTCTAGGATACTAGAAGTACAAAGCCAAGCGAATGCTTTACGCTCCAAGCTAATCAATGCACCCAGTGCAGAATTTTCTAAACATGCAAAAGCAACGCAATGGAAACCTTCCAGTACCTATAGCCGCAGCGAATTACGTACCTTATCGCTACTAGAGAAAGGGCAAATATCCAATGTGTTTCAAGATCCGATGGGCTTTCATATGATTAAGCTCATTGATAAGCGTGGTGTTAAACAACGATTCCTTCATGAATATCATGTACGCCATATCTTAATCTCAACTAAAACTAAAGATGCCAGAAATAAATTAACACAAATTTATCACAAAATTCGGGCAGGTGCTGACTTTGCTAGCATGGCAAAAAAACACTCACAAGACCCTGGTTCCAGAATACAAGGAGGAGATTTAGGCTGGTCAACCAGTGATAAATATGTTCCTCAGTTTGCAAAGGTAATTCAATCTATGCCACTAAGAAAAGTAAGCCAACCTTTTAAAAGTCAGTATGGATGGCATATACTACAAGTCCTAGAGCATAAGAAGAGCAACCGCACTGAAGACATGCTTCGCCAGCAAGCCAAATCTATAATTAATCAGAAGAAAGTAAGAAAAGCTTATAAACGTTGGGTGAGGCAGTTACGAAATGATGCCTTTATTGAATATCGAATCTAAAAAACTATGACTATTGCAATTACTGCGGGTGAACCTGCAGGTATCGGACCTGACCTTCTTATTCAGCTTGCTAATAATATAGCACTTAATGATAAGGTCATTATTGGTGATCCTGAATTATTGGAACAGCGAGCACAAAGCTTGAATATTCCACTGATTATTCAGGAATATAAGCCTAATCAATTGTTTGAGAAAAGAACCAATACCTTATGTGTCTACCCTGTTCGCTGTAAGATGGTGAGTCAAGCAGGAGTGCTAAATAAACATAATTCACACTATGTCTTAGACACTATTCGTATAGCAACTGAAGGTTGTTTATCTAAAGAGTTCTCAGCCGTTGTCACAACTCCCATCCATAAGGGAGTGATTAATGATGCAGGTATTCCATTTACAGGTCATACTGAATACCTAGCAGCACTGTGTGATGCTAAGCTACCTGTAATGATGCTTGCAACAAAAGGTTTACGAGTCGCCCTAGCAACAACCCATCTGCCACTATCAGAAGTCAGTGCCGCAATCTCCAAGGAAAGCCTACAACAAGTTATTCAAATATTAGATCATGATTTACGTGAACAATTTAAAATAGATCAGCCGCATATTTTAGTGTGTGGGCTCAACCCTCATGCAGGTGAAGGTGGACATTTAGGTTATGAAGAAATTGAGATTATTGAACCTGCACTAGATGAGTTGCGTAACCAAGGAATGAACCTTACTGGTCCCCTACCTGCCGACACTCTCTTCACCCCACGCTATTTACAACATGCTGATGCCGTATTAGCGATGTATCATGATCAGGGCTTACCTGTGCTAAAATACGTTGGCTTTGGTAAAGCGATTAATATCACCTTGGGTCTACCTATTATTCGTACTTCGGTTGATCACGGTACGGCACTGGATCTTGCGGGAACAGGAAAAGCACAAACAGGTAGCCTAGAAGCTGCTATCACTCTTGCAGAACAGCTTACAAACTAGGAAATTTATGGATATAGTTTATGTAAAAGACCTCCGTGTCGATGCCCTTATTGGTATTTATGACTGGGAGCGTCGTATTCGTCAGCAAGTTCGTATTGATTTAGAAATGGGTTGGGATAACCGTGTCCCCGCTCAATCTGATGATATTAAACAGACCATGAACTATAAGGCAGCGGCTAAACTGGTGACTGCCTATATTAAAAAGACGGAGTTTCAACTAGTAGAAACGCTCGCTGAAAATATAGCGACATTACTACTGAAAGAATTCTCACTACCTTGGGTCAAAATCACTCTTGGTAAACCTTTTGCTGTCACTGGCTCTACTGAAGTGGGTGTTTGTATTGAGCGGCAACAGGACATTGGCTAATGGAACAGGTTTACCTCAGCATTGGCAGCAATATTGAGCGTAATAAAAATATCTGCTCCTGTATGAAGCAACTCCAGTTAGACTACCCTGATATTATCTTTTCTAAAACTTATGAGACTCCTGCTTATGGTTTTAAAGGGCGCCCCTTCTATAATCTAGTCGCTAGCTTATCCACTGCTTTAAAGCTGGGACAGATACAACACTATTTAAAAGCACTTGAAGCGACACATCAACGGACTCATAATGGTAAAAAATTTGCTTCTCGTACCTTAGATGTTGATATTCTACTTTTTGGACAACAGATACTACAACCTGAGATCGATATTCCTCGTAAAGAAATTACTCAATATAATTTTGTACTCTTTCCCTTGCAAGAAATCGCACCTGAGCTTATTCATCCTGAATTAAAAATTAGTATTGATGAAATTGCTAAACACTCCCCTCTTTCTCGTACTGAACTAACGCCTATTACACTATGAATATTCGCTCTTACAACGATCACCCACCCTCAATTCATCCGAGTGTTTTTATTGATGAAAGCGCTGTTATTATTGGACAGGTGACTATTGGTAAATACAGCTCAGTTTGGCCACTAACAGCCATTAGAGGGGACGTACAAAGCATAACCATTGGAGAATATACCAATATTCAAGATGGCTCTGTACTTCACGTCACTCATGGCAGTGAGTACTCATTCACCCCTGAAGGTAATTGTCTTCATATTGGTGATAAAGTCACTATTGGGCATAAAGCCATTCTCCATGCTTGTACTATTCATAATAACTGCCTGATTGGCATGGGAGCAATTGTATTGGATGGAGCGATCATACAGGACAATGTGATTGTTGGTGCGGGTAGCTTAGTGCCATCGAATAAAGTATTGGACAGTGGTTATTTATGGCTGGGTAGCCCTGTTAAGAAAGCACGTAAATTAACAGATAAAGAACTGATTTTTTTAGAATATTCTGCAAAGCACTATAAAAAACTCGCTGGGCAACATCGCAAACAGCAATAAGACTCAGGCTTTGACTGGTATCAAAGACAAAAAAGTATCTATTCAATACAATCTGGTTATTTTATGACTTTCTCAACCAGAGCCTAATCATGCGCTTTTTTCTCTCCATCATTCTACTATTTTTTACCACGACACTGCTTGCTAAAGAAGAATCTACTGTTACATTAGAAAAGCCTCCTGCTTCACTTAAACAATGGTATAAACCTGTTAATAAACGTAATGTTTGGCACCATAATATGTTTAAGCTACGTCGTGAATTACAGGCAGTCAATGAATATATGGCTGAAAAAGATCAAGTACTCACTAAAAAATGGGCTATTGAACTAGTCACTCACTATAGAAAAATAGCCGATATGGTGCCTGAATGGAAAGATGAATTAGAGCTAGAATGGGCTGATAAGTTACAAATTGCCGCGACAAAGGGTGACTTTAAAACACTGAATATCGCCTTAAAAAAACTAAAGAATAGCTGTAAAGGATGCCATAACGATTACCGTGCACAAGTAGCAGCAATCTACCGTGCACCAGACTTTAGTAAAATTCATGTATCACTAAAGGGCAAAAAAACTGACTATTTAGATTTTATGAAAATTCTTATGCGAGATATTAATCGTATTAAAATTGCCACATCGGATAATAATAAAGTCAAAGCACAAAACTCATTAAAAGCGGTAAGAACAGGCATTACAATACTTCGTTCAAGCTGTGATAACTGCCATAAGAATGACAATGCAAAAAATTACTACCTTGGAACGAAAACAAGTAAGCTATTAGATAAATTAGAAACAACGATTGAAACAGGGAAAAGTGGTCGAGTGCTAGGTGCTCTTGCGGTAGAAGCTTGTGCTCATTGCCATGGTAGTCATCGAATTACTTATGATTTAAAACGAGAAATTGAGTAAATAAATACTTTCTCGTCTTGAGGTGGCAACTAGCGCTTAGCGATAACCACCTCACTCTTTAACAATACATCCTCTAACTTCTCTTTCAAAGTCTGTTTTGCTAGCTCATCGCCATGAATAATCCGCACCTGTTGAGGTTCTTCCGCAATCCCTGTCACAAAATCAATTAAATTCTGCTGGTCAGCATGAGCGGAGTAGCCACCAA
This sequence comes from Thiotrichaceae bacterium, assembly GCA_023144895.1. GTDB lineage: Bacteria > Pseudomonadota > Gammaproteobacteria > Thiotrichales > Thiotrichaceae > HyVt-477. The sequence continues at coordinate 40,116 of JAGLEV010000073.1, read as the reverse complement.
TCGAATGTATTTTTGCCTTAATATCATAACGTTTATCATCAATTTCAACCCAACCAGCTCGCTGTTTACCATATTTATAAATTTGTCGACCTATCGTATTTCTCGCTTGATAGCCACTAAATAGAATATCCGTTCGTGAATCCTCAATCAGTGCTTTAAGATAACCCAAGATACGCCCACCAGAACACATACCACTAGCGGCAATAATAATCGTTGGACGACCACTTTTACTGAGCATTTCAACCATTTTTCGATGCTCTTGCCCACTATTCACTGTAAAAAGTTGCTTAAAGGTCAATGGATAACGTCCCTGCTCAATTTTATCCTGAGCCTCATCATCCCAAAAAGGCTTGAGCTGGCGGTAAACCTTAATAAAGCGACTTGCTAACGGGGAGTCAATCACTACATCAATATCTTGCCATTGCTCTGGATTTTGATGAATAATCTCCTCTAACTCCACCATTAACTCTTGAGTGCGCCCTAAACTAAAAGCAGGGATTAACACCGCACCCCGATCTCTAAAGCAACGATCAATAATGTGCTTTAACTCATCTTTTCGACCTTGGCGATTAGTATGTCGCTTGTGCCCATAAGTGCTCTCAATCACCAAGGTATCACAGCGGCTGGGAGGTTTTGGATCAGGCAATAATGCGGCATGAGGTGCGCCTAAATCACCTGAAAAGACAACACGTTGATCTTTTGTATCACATTCAATATAAGCTGAACCTAGAATATGCCCAGCAGGTTGCATTCGTATTTTTAACTCAGGAATAATCGTTTGCCAATGCTTATAATCCAAAGGTCTGAGCATAGCGGTGATTTTATCGACTAACTTATCAATCATGCGACGATCACGAGTAATAGCCAATCGAATACTATCCTCCAACATTAGTGGCAACAACATCGCCGTTGGACGGCTACAATAAATCGGTCCATCAAAGCCCGCCGCAATCAACCAAGGCAGTCGCCCTGCATGATCAATATGACAATGAGTAATAATCAGTGCTTTAACATGATGAATAGAGAAATCAATATCGAGGTGATGTGCATCTGCTTTGCCATGAGGCGATTGGTCACTCCCTTGAAAAATACCACAATCAATGAGTACACTGCTCTTTGAACTAAGCTCTAATTCGTGACAAGAGCCTGTTACGCCCTGTACTGCACCATGGTGTTTGATTAAGGGGTATTGACTCATGTTCTTAGTCCATTAATTAAGATGAATAGTGGTCTTTGTAATCGTAATTAAACGTTGTTTATATAAACTACTGAGGGCTTTTTTATAATTTTTCTTGCTCACAGAATATTGATTAGAAATATCTTCAGGGCTACTTTTATCAACCAAAGTTGAAGTACCATTATTATCTTTTAGATGGGTCAATATTTTTTCCATTAACTCATCACGTGTATCGTTAGCAGGAAGCTGTAACATGAGATCAATCTTGCCATCTTCCCGAATCTCTTTAATATAACCTTCCACTCGACGACCATAATTAAGCTTTTGAAAGACTTCATTTTTATAAATCAAACCAATATGAGTATGATTCACAACGGCTTTATAACCAAGATCTGTTTCACCAAAAATCAGTAACCGAACGGGTTGTAGTGGCTTGAAATAAACCCCTGTTTCACTGAGCCAACCATCAAGTTTTGCCGTTCCAACAATACGATCTTCATCATCAAGATAAACATTAACAATATAGTTATGCCCTTCTGTCATCCGACCATTTTGTTCACAATGGGGAACCAGCAAATCTTTAGGCAATCCCCAATCCATAAAAGCACCGACTCTATTGACATCAACCGCTTTAAGTGAAGCACATTCACCAACCATCACTTTGGGGGTTTCTGTTGTGGCAATTAAACGATCATCAGAATCTCGATAGAGAAAAATAGCGATCTCTGAACCAATATCACAAGGAATAGGTACATAACGAATAGGTAGAAGGATTTCACCCAACTCTTTACCATCAAGATAGACACCAAAATCTAGCCTTTTCAGGACTGTCATTCGATTCATATTACCAATTTGCATGAAATACTCCTGAGAAGTAGGTAGAGGTTGAAAATTAGAAAGCAAAGATTTCCTCTACTTTCAAAGTAAGAGGAAAACGTGTTGGTCAGACTTCAGCCTGTCAAAATAACAAACTAAAGTCTGATCTTACCTAGTCTTCGCGGCTAGTAACTTCAAGTAAATGATAACCAAATTGTGTTTTTACAGGGCCTTGCACTTCATTAAGTGGTGCCTTGAAAACAACTGCATCAAATTCAGGTACCATTTGACCTGGACCAAAAGAACCCAGATCACCACCTGTTGCTGATGAAGGACAACTTGAATGCTCTTTTGCAACGGCAGCAAAATCTGCTCCGCCTTCAATTTGAGCTTTAAGTTCTGCACATTGCTCTTCTGAGCTGACTAATAAATGTCTTGCTGCGGCTGATGCCATAATAACTTCCTTATTTTATAAAATTTTCTTTAAATACTGTGAAGACTAGTTATGCCCACTAATTTTGGCATGAATAGGTTTAGTCTTTTCAAATGTTTCAATCTGTTCTGTCGTTGCTTTCGTTTGATGGTTTGCTTTCCAATCGGCATACGACATACCATAAACAGTCTCACAAGCCTGATCATAATCTAAATCTACTTTCAGATCTTTAGCACCTTGTAGATACCATTTACTAAGACAGTTACGACAAAAACCAGCCAAGTTCATCAAGTCAATATTTTGCACATCTTTACGTTCTTGTAAATGTGCAATTAAACCACGAAATGCAGCCGCTTCTATTTGGGTCTGTTCATCTTTTGTCATCATTATTTACCTGATTATTCATTTTACTAATTAGGATTGGGCTAGCATTAAATATGCTTAGCCACAATCCTAAAGGATGTGGTCGAACAAAACTAAATCAAGTGGCTCTCCTAGTTGATACTTTAAAGATCATAACCACGTTCTTCATGATCAGTAATATCAAGCCCTTGTGACTCTTCATCCTCAGTCACACGTAGTCCACCAGTAAGAAAGCTAACCAGCTTAAATAAGAGATAGGTGATCACTGCGGTATAAGCAAAAGTTGCGGCAACACCAATCGCCTGAACGCCTAATTGCTTGCTCATTGTCATGCCCTCTGCATAACCTTGACCACTAAAGACACCAAGCTCAGCCGAAGCAAAGACACCTGCGAGCATAGTGCCTAAAATCCCCCCCACACCATGAACAGGAAAGACATCCAGAGAATCATCTATTTTTAATACTTGCTTAATATAAAGCGTTGCATTGAAACAAACCAGACCCGCCAATAAACCAATCACAAGCGCACCACCAGGGCCAACAAAGCCCGAAGCAGGAGTAATAGTACCTAGACCTGCCACCATTCCTGTAACAGTACCTAACGCTGTTGGTTTACCATATTTAATCCACTCAATCGCCATCCAAGTAAAAGCACCTGTAGCGGCTGAGATATGAGTCACTAACATCGCCATTGAGGCATTACCATCCGCAGCTAATGCACTACCACCATTAAAGCCAAACCAACCGACCCAAAGCATTGCAGCCCCCGCAACCGTCATTGTCATGTTATGTGGTATAATTGCAGAACGTAGAAAACTTTTCCGAGGCCCAATCATTAGAGCAGCCACTAAAGCAGCCACACCCGCAGTCACATGAACCACGGTGCCACCCGCAAAGTCAAGCAAGCCCATTTCATATAACCAACCGCCTTCAGCCCATACCCAGTGTGTTACTGGAGCATAAACTAAGACAATCCAAAATCCAGTAAATAATAATACGGCTGAAAACTTAATGCGCTCAGCAAAAGCACCAACGATTAGGGCAGGAGTAATAATGACAAAGGTCATTTGAAATAAGGCAAAGAGTGGTTCTGGAATGCCATTAAACATGGACTCTTCCGTTACACCACTAAATAAAACTTTGCTAAAGCCACCAAAATAAGGATTTCCCGCATCAAAGGCAATACTATAGCCCACCACTACCCACAAAATAGACGCTAGCGCCGCTATCGCAAAACACTGCAGGAAAATAGACAGTACATTTTTACTACGAACCAAGCCACCATAAAACATGGCAAGACCTGGCAAGGTCATTAATAAAACAAGGGCTGTTGCTGTTAAAATCCATGCTGTATTAGCACCTGTTGAAGTATCTCCACCTGCAAAGCTTGTTAGCGGAAAAAGTAATAGCATGAAACCTAGGTATATTTTATTTCTCATCACTATCCCCACTTAGAGTGCATCAACACCAGACTCACCAGTACGGATACGAATTGTCTGCTCAATGGGGCTAACAAAGATTTTTCCATCACCGATTTTGCCAGTATTAGCAGCCTCTCGAATGGCATCAATGGCTTTATCTAGGTCAGCTTCTGCAACCGCCGTTTCTATTTTCACCTTAGGTAAAAAATCAACAACATACTCAGCGCCACGATAGAGCTCTGTATGACCTTTTTGACGACCAAAACCTTTGACTTCGGTGACGGTTAGACCTTGTATACCAACATCTGATAATGCAGTTCGTACATCATCTAATTTAAAGGGCTTAATAATTGCAGTAATTAATTTCATAGGCTGAACACTCTTAGGGGGAGATCGACATTCCAGCAAGCCAGTGGGAATGTGAAAATTTAATCTTGATATTTCTCAAAAGTACAAAGAATACCGATTAGCCTTGCTAAGTTCAACTTTAATTAGCCCGCTATAAATGACAGGCAATAAAAAACCTGAACGAGTCAGGTCTTTTATGAGCTATTGATAATAAATAGAGCGAATAGTATTTAAACTAAAGCTTCAGTTTATTACTTAATTTTCGCTTCTTTAAACATAACATGCTTACGAACCACTGGATCATAACGCTTCATTTCCAATTTTCCAGGCGTGGTACGTTTATTTTTAGTTGTTGTATAGTAGTAACCAGTCTTAGCTGATGACACCATTTTAATCTTATCAGGCATAATTTATTCCTTTATACTTTTTCGCCATTCTTGCGCATATCCACAAGTACTGTATCGATACCTTTTTTATCGATAATACGCATACCTTTAACAGAAACACGAAGTTTTATCCAACGGTTTTCACTCTCGACCCAAAAGCGATGAGAGTGTAAATTCGGTAAAAAACGACGGCGCGTTCTATTCTTAGCATGCGATACGTTATTACCTGCCACAGGACGTTTTCCTGTTACTTGACATACACGAGACATGTTGTTCTCCGTAAAAATTCTGTAAAACCAAAGGCGATGTAAAATACCAGATTGTTAACGTGCAAGCAAGCACCTTCTGGCAATTAGATTCGATCTATATCTGTTGAAACAGCAGGTTCTAACTTTTCAGCCAAAGCCATCCACTGACTCACCTCTTCTTGTGATGGTAACTTATCAGTTTTATTCTCATGACGATTAATAACATTAATACTTTCAAGTAACTTACTTGCATTCAGTCGTCGTAAGTCCTGAACTCGCCCAATACCTGCTAATTCTAATAATTCAGCATTAACAGGGCTTAGCCCTTCAATGCGCAACAAATCTGACACACTAACTAAAGAGCGTATATTCCACGGTTCTTTATCGATCTTTTTAGCTAGTACCGTAATACTTTTAAAATCATAGGCTTTGACTAATAGATCAGAAGTCATTTTAATACCGTTTTTGCTCAGTTTCTTCAAGACTTTACTAGAAGGTGTTGATAGATCGGCCATTGAATAATCTCCATCATTTGTTCCCTTTTCCATAGAAACAACGGGAGCAGAAGATAAATCCACATTCTTTTTTAAGCAATCCTGCCCTACCGTCAATTCAGGTAAACTATGACTTTCAATAGGCGGTTGAAGCTCTTCTCCTACCTCCTTTATTTCTGAACGTAAAGCCATTAATTGCTTGCTGTACTCATCCTTTTCAGCATTAGCCAGTCGTGAACCTGCTTCCAATTCTGACGTACGTTGAATAAAGAATTCTTGCTGCTCTTCAACCTTATTCTGCAATGATGTATTTATCTTTTTCTGAGCATCCAACTCATGGACTAAATCAGTATGACTGGCATCAACCTCTAAGGTATCAACTTTTTCAGAGGCATCAATATTGTCAACAAGGCTATTGGATTTATAAAAGAGCTCAGGGCTATCATCCTTATTTTCTAGCTCTGAAATATAATAATCGCACTCCTTTTTTAAACTGGCATTATCGGCTTTAGAAACCTGTAATGAATCACGTAGCTCTTTGTTATTACTACGTGCCAATAACCAACCTGCAATACCTGCAACCAGTGCAGTTAGAAACAGGCATACCCAAATTTGTGATAATAAATAACTCATTCACGTACATCCTTGTAACTACTTAGTTACTTTTTCTACATTAAATTCAATCCGACGGTTTCTAGCACGACCTTTTTTCGTTCTATTACTAGAAATAGGATTTGCTTCACCATGTCCTATCGTTTTAACAAAGTAATGAGCCACACCTTTATCAACAAGATATTGTTTAACAGACAAGGCGCGCTGTTTACTCAAAGCCTTATTAATAGAGTTTCGACCTAAGGAGTCAGTATGCCCATGAACTTCTATCATCATGCCAGCACACTGCTTTGATAAAGTAGAAATCTTATTTAATACTTTAAAACTACGCTTTTGTATTCGTGAGCTGGACGGAGAAAAAATAATCTGCTTTCGAGCAAAGGGAGTAAATAGCTTTTGGCAACGTGTTAACTGACTCGCAGAAGCTAACTTTCCTAAGGTTTGTTTTTCGGCATTAAAGTTTAATAGGGTTCCTTCTGGCAAGTCTTCGAGTAAGTTCTCTTCAATCCTTGCTAGCACGTCTTTAAATGGACTTGCCACACTGACTGTCAGCGCACCATCATCAACACTAATCTGACTCTTAGTCACTTGATCCATTTCACCGAGTGCCATATCCATCAGCTTAACAGCCTCGGCATCATCCTTAGCAACCACACTATAGTCATTAATCACATTCGCTTTACCAAAGGCACCATGAGCTGAAGCTAATAGACGACGGCGTGATTTCTTAGTGACTGAGCCTGTGAGTGTCACTTTCCCTTGATCATTCATTAGGGTGGCTAGTTTTTTATTAGTACTCAGAGGCTTGTCAGCATTTTCATTGCTACCACTCTTCCATGGGCTCTCGCTCTCTTTTGCATTGGTATTAAAGTTTGGATTAGCAGCATCTGAGCTCCTTCCAGACGACTCAAGTTGGGTGTCACCTCCAGCAAAACTATTGCGAGATAAAGGAAAAGGTGAAGTTTCACCGGCAATACTAATACTGTTATCAACAAAATTATGACCATCAACGGCAGCTAACTTTCCAGCAAGCTGTTTTTGCTCAAGTGAGCTTACCGTGCCAGTTAAGGTCACATCGCGACCATTAACATCAACATCAACATTGACCAAGCCTTTTTCCATCAACACATTCTCAACCTTCGTTGATAAATCACCCTGAATAGCAGGAGCATGACGCTTGTACGCACAGAAATAGGCAATCAGCCAAAGCAAGCCAAGAGCAATGAGAATAATGAGTAGTTTCTTCACAGTTCTTCCTTCTTAATTTTTAGAAAACCAAGGAATGGAAATTAAATAACCCAAAGAGCCTCTGGATTTTAGTTAAAATTAAATAAGATCAGAAGGTATCGTTATTTTACACGTTATAGTAAGCACCTTAGGATGCAATGATCTAAATTATACTAAAAAGGCTTTTATATTAGGGGGTTAATTTATTTCCACTCCTTAGCAGGTGAATGTATTTTCATTAAAAAGGGGCAAGCCAAAGAAAATACACCGCTTATAGGGGTAAGTTAACATTTTAGCCTATTTTTACCAGATTTGTTATAAGGATATAACTAATATTTTAAAGGCTAATAATATAAGTCTAAAAATAGACCTATATATTGTATATTAAACTAGCAACAGTAATCATAAAGAGGGATAACGACTATATTGATGGTTCCATTTGATCATCAGCAACCACAGGGGATAAAAACCGATCAGCCCAATCCGCATCCACTAATTCACCCTGAGCATTATGCAGTGAATAATCAGAATCATTCCAACCCTTGATACCTGTTTTCATTGAAAAGATATCGGTATAACCCATTGCTTGCAGAGTTAATGCCGCTAATGCACTACGATTACCTGAGCGACAAATAAGTATCACTTTTTCATCACGTGCCTGCACTAGTTCAGGGATAGTTTCTGCATAACCCCAGTCACAACATGCTTCTAGAATACCCCTTGAAGCAAAAATACTGCCTTTAATGTGTAGGGAGTCAAACTCTTCTTTTTCACGAATATCAACCAGAAATACTTTTTTTTCTGCATCGATAAGCTCTTCAACATCCCATGGGAATAGCTCTTCAATAACAGGCAAACTGTCAGCGACTAGTTCTTTAAATGTTTTTGTCATCATTTGTTTTAATACTGGTTTTTATTGGATTTTTTCAGACCATGTTCAACCGCCATAACGGCAGCAGTAATACGTGAGTTAATTTTTAACTTCCGCAATATAGCTTTAACATGTAACTTTACTGTGCCATCAGAGATACCTAGATTGCGGGCAATCACTTTATTCGTTTGCCCTTCAGCCAGTAGCCCTAAAATTTCATATTCACGAGGTGTTAGTTCAGAAAATGGATCGTTTTCTTCTTCAGGAACAATTGTCTCACCTTGAACAACTCGTGCTAAAACATGTGATAATTCATTAGCAACAATCATTTTCCCAGCAATAATATCGCGCAAAGCAACGACTAAATCATCAGGCTCCATGTCTTTCAATAAGTAGCCTTGCGCTCCATTACGGAGTGATTCAACGAGATCTTGTTCGACAGCACTGGTTGTTAACATGGCAACACGTTGATCGGGGCGTTGCTTTTTAATCGCTTTAAGAACAGTGTTACCATCCATCTCAGGCATACGCATATCCAACAAAACCACATCAGGACGTAGCTTTTCTACCTGTATCAAGCCTTCTTTGCCATTACCAATAGCAGCAATAACGTCAATACCACGACGTGTCAATAAGTCTTGTAAACCAACACGGAACAAAGTGTGATCATCAATCAGTAATACTTTAGCTTTCATACAAAATTCCATTGTTTGTGGTCTGATATGGCGGTTTGAAAATCAAGAAGAAAAATTCAATTGCACTAAAGTTCCCTCACCAGGATCACTTTCATACTGAATATCCCCACCAATTCTCTCTGCCCGCTCATGCATAATGGCAAGCCCAATATGTTCACCCTTTTTATCTACAGAGTCAACATCTTGAGGTAAGAGTTTTGCATTGCTATCGAAGCCAACACCATCATCCTCAACTAAAATTCGACACTCACCACCCTCCGCACTATACATTAAAATACGTACCGTTTTAGCTTGACTGTGTTTACGCACATTCGCTAGGGCTTCTTGCACAATACGTGTGACTTCAATTTCAACCGTATGGCTAATATTTTCAGCAATCCAGTTTTGATAGAAAAAGACTTCCAAACCCGTTTCGACTTCAAAGCGCTTACTCAATTTTTCAATAGAACGTACCAAGCCCTTACCATCAATGGGCGCTCTAAAGTTAGTGATTAAACTTCTTAATTCTGTATTGGCATTTTCAATAATCCCCTCAAGATCATCTAGCTCACTAGAAATTTGTTCATCATCAGAGGTATTAAAAGATTCATCTAACAAGCGAACTCTATAACGCATACTTGCCAAGGTTTGAGCTAATGAATCATGTAACTCATGTGCCATCCGTGTTCGTTCTTGCATGATCGATAGTAATTTTGCTTCATTATCAAGGTTGGCTTTTTCTACTGCCATACCTAGGTGCTGACCAATACTGAGCAATAATTCATGTTGCTCTTCTATTTTTGGGTGCAGATTCTTAGGGACTGAAATATGAAAAACACCTAATGCCTTATCACGATATTCAACAGGAATCTCAATATCAACGGTGACTTCATCGGCTTGCGACTGATCATTAGTGACTTCTTTAAAAATATTATCTTGAAATATCTGTATGGATACCGAACGAACACCACTAAAACCTTGTAATGTTTCAAGAAAACGGCACAATAAACCATCCATGCTATTGGAGTTATTAATGGCTAAGGCGACTTGATGCAAAACACGTAAATAGTATTTCTTTTGTTCTATATTCTCGGTTTGCTCAGCGATACGTTTTTCCATGCTGTTGGAAAGACGCTGGTAGTCTTCGGTAATAAAATTTAAATGTCGTCGTAATTCATAAGAAGGGTTAGAACTATGCCCCAAGGGCATACGCTCAGTCAGTTTACCTTCATAGAGCGAGTTAACCCAGCCTGATAAATCATGACCAAAGCGGTAAAAATGTCGCCACCCCCAGAACATCAATAAACCACTACCTATGCCAGAAAACAACCAGAGTACACTCATTACCACACCTGCCCAAGCAGGTCGACTTTCCAAGGTTTCAACCCAGTAATAGGTCGCACCAATAACAACAAAAAGTAGCATTAATGCGACCAAAGCAATTTTCGCTAACAATGGAAAACAAATAACGGGAATGATTGCTCTAGGCATAAATTTTATTCACCAGGTGCTTTATAACTAGGGTCATTAGGGTTTAAAAAGATAAACTGTTTTTTACCCTCTATTTCGACAAAGTCGAGTGTCATACCTTCGATTAATGGCTTACTAGCAGCATTATAAATAATATTTGCTTTTTCAACCTTGCTATCCCCTGCATCGATATTATCATCAAAGCCCATAACATAGTGGAAACCCCCATCTTTTTGCACTTGAATCTCTATTCTTAAAGGTAGTTCTGCTAAATTAGTTTCAGCACGTGAAACGGCTATCTGATCGCTTGCGCTTTCTGTTACAGTGATCATTCCTTTCATATCCTCTTATTAAATCTGAAAATTAGTACATCAATCTATTCAAAATATCGCTTAAAGCCATTAACGACGAAGCATTGTCATCCACAGGGTTATTTTTACTGGCAATAGAACCATTATGACTCATGAGATGATGGCTTAAAAATTCATTGATACCGATATTTTTAGCAGATGTGTACTAGGCTTTATCTCTATCTTTTATGAATTGTAAAAAATTGGCAACCCAGTGAAATTGTTGGGTATCACGCATATGTGCGTAGGATGCTAAAAGGTTTTTATACACCCAGCCATCATGCTGACCATCAATACCATAACCGCGTACAACATCATAAGCAAAAGCCCCTTTCTTAAGAAGTTTTTGCTCAGGATCATTGAGTTGTGAATAATGAAACTCATGACCTGCTATTATCTTGGTTGGCTCTTGAAGCAACCAAGGCATTGTTTCTCGAGGTGCTAGACTAACATAACCACGACCTTGTGGGCGTTCGGAAAGTGTAATGGGTGCAGGTATTATCCCCACCATGGGTTTAGTAATACCTTGCCATGTAATCGACTCACTGAGATACATTAGCCCGCCACACTCAGCATAGACTGGCAGACCCGATTCAATTGCATCAAACAATGATTGGCGCATACGGGTATTGGCTGCAAGTGCTTCTATTTTGGTCTCAGGAAACCCTCCACCAATAAAGACACCATCAACATCAGGCAGACATTCATCATCTATTGCATTAACAAAGAGAAGCTCTGCTCCTGCATTCTCAAAAGCCTCTAAGTCATCTTCATAATAAAAACCAAAAGAAGTATCACGAAATACTGCAATCTTTAGTTTTGTTCCTTGAGCGGTAATACTATTTTGTGGCTCGGTGATCGTTTGTGCTTTTTTGGCATATTCTAGTAGCTTACCTAGGTCAACTTGGTCTGCAACCTGTGAGGCAATACCATCGATTAAACGATTCGCTTGTGATATTTCATTATATGGCATCAAGCCCAAATGACGCTCTGTTAACAACATGCTATTGCTACGTTGCACACAACCTAGTATGGGAATATCGGTATAATATTGGGTTATTTCTGTGAGTTTATTTTCATGACGTTCACCACCGACTTTGTTAAAGATAACTCCTGCGATATCCACGGCTTTATCAAAAGCTTGATAGCCTAACAATAAAGGTGCAACTCCTCGTGTTGTTCCTTGTGCATCGATCACGAGTATGACAGGAGTTTTTGTTAGCTTCGCCATCGCAGCATTGGAAGTACTGCCATCAAGCTCTAAACCATCATATAAACCTTTATTTCCTTCAATAATGGCAATGTCAGCACCCCGCCCTCGACTCGCCAGTAACATGGTTATTTCCTGTTCAGTCATTGTGTTAAAATCGAAGTTGTAACAGTGACGATGACTAGCGGCACCTAGCCAGAGTGGATCAATATAGTCAGGACCTTTTTTAAAAGGCTGTACGGTATTGCCCATCCTGCTCAGCGCCCGACAGATACCTAAGGATAGCGTCGTTTTTCCTGATGATTTGTGTGCTGCGGAGATATAGATGCGGGGTAGTTTCATAGTTAATATCATAATGGGCACAAACAAAAACAGCCAGCAAAAGCTGGCTGTTTTTTAAAAGATGTTATTCATCAATTATTTTTTTGCATGAGGATCAATAACTGAATCAGCTAATGAGGTCGGTAAGAATCTTAATACTTTCACACCCACTAATACAATTAAGAGTGTGACTGCGACACCTGCCATTCCCAGCATGTATTCTCCAATATTTGCAGAGTAACTATTATTAACACCATCAAAGTAAGAGCTACTCACTTCAGCATTAGGGAATAAAACTAATGGAAAAGCCTGTCCACCAATAATAATGACATACAATAAGCTAAACCCACCAACCACTGTTAAAAAAGCTGCAAGCAATAAAGCGGCACGATTATTTTTCAATAAACGACAGAAGATTAATACAAGTGGAGCTAAAGCACCAAGGACAACATAACCAAACCAGAACAAGTTAGAGTAGAAGTTTCCACCACCAAGAATAAAGCTCTCAACAGCATGATGCTCTGTTGCATAGAGGTTGGTTAAATGACGAGTGACTTCAAATAATAATGTTGCAAGAATAAATACACCCAACAAGTAACGTAGTTTATTCAATAAAACATCACCAATCTCACGCTGAGTACACTTATAGGTGAAGATTAGTAGCATAAGAAAGAATGCCAAGCCTATTGCAAATGACAAAATAATAAATAAAGGTGCGAGTATTGCTGCATCAAATGCCTGTCGTGCAACAAGAAATCCAAAGATTGAACCAGTACCTGTTGTCAACATTAAGCGCCAAGTAAAGGCACTAAATCCTGCGGGCTTATAGAGTCTTTTAGCTAGCTTAGAGCGTGCCATCATCGTCCACAAATAGAAGCTAACCAAAGCAATGAAACCACCGTACAAGATCATATTCCATGCAAAGATTGATTTGAAGTTTAAGTTACCTTTTGCCATCTCAATAACATGATCAATACGACCTAAGTCTAAAAGCAAGATAATCAAACCACCCACTAATAAAGCAATGGCGACTAGTCCAGATAAACGCCCCAAAGGTTGGTAAATTTTCTTACCAAAAACGGTACCAATAGAACCGATATTGAGTGCACCTGAAGCGGCAACAATTAAAAAGATTGCAAAGATATGAGGCAAGCCCCAAACAATCTGATTGTTCATTCCAGTAATATAGTGACCACTATGCTCTGCTGCAAGGAAAGCATAACCGCCTGCTAGCAAGAAAAACCCTAGTAAACCGAGTAGACCATAGAACCCTATACCCTTATTTTCGATTTCAGTATAAGTTATTTTTTTACTGCTCATAATAATTATCTACTTTTGCAAGAGGAATCAGATGCCTTGATAACGTACACCAGTATTTAAACCTAAGTCTGCACGAATCTGTTTACCACCACGAGCTTTTAACTGCTTGCTAATCTCGCTAGATTCATCCTTAAGGTCACCAAAGACAATCGCTCCATTAGATGAAGCAACACATGCTGGCTGTTCGCCTGCATCTATTTTGTGGACGCACAGAGTACAAGCTTCAACCGTACCTTTACCACGTGGTGTGTCTGGTTTTTGATCAAAAATGGCTTCATGTACTAGACTACGTGCCTTATAAGGGCATGCCATCATACAGTAACGGCAACCAATACAAATATGCTTATTGACCAACACGATACCATCCACTCGCTTAAAAGAAGCACCCGTTGGACAGACATCAGCACAAGGAGCTGTTTCACAATGCTGACACATTACAGGTAACTTGAACTCGTGTTTAGTTAACTTCTCAGTCACTTTTACTGTTCGTACCCATTGTGTCTTCTGTTCTGCATTAGAGTGCTCTTCATGACCCCAGCCATGTTCTGCTTTACAAGCATCAACAACACCCTGTCCGCCATTAGGTAGCTTATCAACATCAATTAGCATACCCCAACGTTTTTGATCAGTAACCGCTTCATCAGCAGGTTTTGCATTGACCTGACGCAACACCAACCCTGGAGCAACCGTTGCGACACTAGCAATACCAGCACCCAGAAGGAAGCGACGACGATAAGCATCAATATTACTCATGAGAGCCTCCTACTGCATGATTTGCATCAACAGGTGCTGCACCTGCTGGATTATCAGAATGACATTCAAAACAGTCAATCTTAACACCAACATAGGCATGACATGTTGCACAGAAGTGATCGGGATTTAGATTATGATTACTATCTAAATAGTTAACTGGCTTGCCATCCTTCTTATCAGGAACATGACAGTTAATACACTCTTTAAAACTATGCTTTTGGGTACGGATACCTTTGTACATAGTTTCATCGCGCTGATGCTTTATAAAATCCATGTGAGTTCTACGCATTACACCCGTAGGTTCAACACAGGATTCCGATTTGGCCTTAGCAGTCTCCAAGCGTGGCTTAGGAGCAGTATCTTCACACCCACTGAATACCATTGTGGTAAACAGTAGGAGCAATGTAGCTAAGGTGCCATTGACTCTGCTCGTCATAGCAACTTCCTCTATAATCTTCTATTAACCGCCAAGTCCCATTTCAATGTAGCCCGTAGGACATACATCAGCACAAACGTGACAACCAACACACTTATCGTAGTCAGTAGCAACATAACGACCCGTAGAAGATTTTGCAGGTGGAACTTTAAATACTGCATCTTGAGGACAATAGATAACACAGTTATCACACTCAAAACACATACCACAACTCATACAACGATCTGCTTCATCTCTAGCCACATCGTTATTCATGCCAACGAGACGCTCATTAAAGTGACCGAGTACTTCCGCAGCACTAGGCGCATCTTCGCCACGAATATTACGAGCAACCGCCTCAAAGTGACCAAGGAATAATTCAGAAGATTCTACAATCTCATGCTCAGAACGATCATCATAGTTATGAACAGCAAAGGCTAGTGTATCAGTGCCCCGTAAATCCTCTGCCTCTTCCCCTTCTGGAGAATGACCAACCATTGCCAAATTTTCAAGAATCTCAAAGTGATGCTTATCCACTTTAGGACGCTTTTCCATTTTTTCTTGCTTTAAGTAATCATTGATTGTCTCTGCTGCAATAGAGCCTTGACCAATCGCTGTCGTCAGAAGATGTGGACGAATAATATCACCTGCTACAAAGTGACCTTCTTTTCCAGGTACTTGGTAGAACTTATCAGCATCCATTAGACCACGGTCATTACCATACTCTTCAACACCATCAAGGTCACCAAACTGACCAATCGCTGAAACAATTAAGTCTGCTTCAACAATCGTCTCTTTGCCACCTTCAATAGCAACAGGCATATTACCTTCAAACTTACACTCAACAAGCTTAAGAGCCGTTGCACGTCCGTTTTCATCTGTAATAATCTCAACAGGCATCACTTCGTTCATTAACACAACGCCTTCACGCTTTGCATCTTCAACTTCGTGATCTGTTGCCGTCATTTCTTCTTCTTTGAATAAAGCCGTTAAAACCACGTTATCACAAGAAGTACGATCTGCATCGGCGACATCATCATGAACAATGCGACCTTCTGCTGAATCTTCTGGCTTTTCAGTATAATTAGTTAATGTACCAATACGACGAGAAACCGACACCACATCAATAGAAGTATCACCACCACCAACACAAACAATCTTAGAGGCAGTATATTTCATCTCGCCTTTATTGAATTGCTCAAGGAAATCAACAGCCGTTACACAGTTAGGAACATCATTCCAGTTATCAAGGAATAGACCACGACCTTTCTTACAACCTAGCGCCCAGAGTACAGCATCATATTCAGCTTCAACATCAGCAACACTAATATCTCTGCCCACACGTGTATTGGCTTTGAATTCGATATCACCCATTGCAAGAATACGATCACACTCAGCATTCAAGTGCTTACGAGGTGTACGATAGTTAGGAATACCATAACGCATCATGCCACCTAGCTTATCGTGATCATCAAAAATTGTTGATGCATGACCCATACGACGAAGCTGATAAGCCGCTGCCATTCCAGCAGGTCCACCACCAATAATAGCGATTTTCTTACCCGTCAATGTTGCAGAGTTATCAAATGAATAACCATTCTCAATCGCTGTATCACCAATATATTGCTCGATTGCATTGATACCAACAAAGTCATCAACATCATTACGATTACAGCTATCTTGACAAGGCGCAGGACAAACACGACCCATCATTGAAGGGAATGGATTCGCATCAGTTGAACGACGGAATGCATATTCCTGCATTTGTGCTTGAGTCATTTCAGCTTTTTCTTCTTTGCTGAGTGACTTATCAATAGCTTCAAAACCTAATGGCTTTTCTATGCCACGAACGATCTGTAGCCAACCACGAATGTCCTCTCCTGCTGGACAACCACCTTGACAAGGAGGTGTTTTCTGGATGTATGTTGGACATTTATAAGAAGTATCTTCTTGGAAGATATGTTCTGCCATATTACCCCAAGTATCGTCGCCTTCTTTATAGCGACGAAAGGTATTTGACATTGTCTTATCGTCTGGTGATGTTGCCATGATCTATTCTCCTTACACAATCCAACAAGGACTATAAGTTAAGTTTTAAATTCCGTAACTAAGCTTAAAATAATTTAAGCCTTCGATAATTTTCTTATTCCTGTATTACTACAAGAATCTCTATTTTTTCTCAGCTGCGTCTTTAGCGGCCTTCTTCTCTGCTGCTGCTTTTTTCCGTGCTTCCATTTCTGCAACACGTTCAGCTTCTTCAGCGGCATCACGCGCTTCCAATTCTTCTTCAGTCAATTGACCTTTAAGAACAATGGCATTACTTACTAGTTGATGCACACTAACAATCTGATCCATACTAAAGCCATAATAAGGAATGACTTTAGTAAACTGTGATTTACAAATGGCACAAATAGCCGCCATGTGTGTGACACCATTATTTTCAGTCACTTCTTTTAGTGCTTCCATTCTTGGTTGAGCACCTTTAATACGAATTTCCATCAAGTCATCAGTTAAGATACCACCACCGCCACCACAACAGAAAGTAACATCTTTAATTGCGTCTTGATTCATATCAACATAGTTATTACAAACAGCTTTGATTACATTTCTTGGTAGATCAAACTGACCACCGACTTCTGTACCGATGTTCGTACCACGAGCAATATTACAAGAGTCATGGAAAGTTAAGGTCATATCATCATTTAATGACTTATCTATAGTTAACTTGCCTTCCTGTAGTGCTGGCCATGTAATTTCTAATACATGCTGTGGTACGGGATACTTTGGATCTAAGAAGTCAAAAGGCCCTGCCAATGTGTTTAAGAAGCTATAAGCAACACGCCATGCATGTCCACATTCACCAAAGACAATACGCTTAACACCTAAATCGAGAGCAGCATGACGAATACGCAATGCAATTTTACGCATATTCTCATAACTACCGATAAACATACCAAAGTTCGCACCTTCTGATGCATATGAACTTAATGTCCAGTCAAGCTCTAACTCGTGGAATACTTTTGCGTAGCCCATCAAGCCATCAACATGAGGTTCTGCAAAGAAGTCAGCAGATGGCGTAATCAATAAGACTTCAGCACCCTTCTTATCTAAAGGGAAGGCAACTTTTACACCTGTCTCTTCTTCAACGTCTTCTTCTAGCCCTTCCAAAGTATCCTCTAATGCACGCTGAGGAAGACCTAAGTTATTACCAATCGTATAGACTTTACCCATAATCTGAGTACAGTATTTTTGTCCACGACCAATATGATTTAAAATCTCTCTTGCCGCCATTGATATTTCAGCAGTATCGATGCCATAAGGGCAGAAAACTGAACAACGACGACACTGTGAACACTGATGATAATAGTTATACCAATCATCAATCACTTCTTCTGTTAGATCAGTTGCTCCAACTAACTTAGGAAAATATTTACCCGCAAAGGTAAAGTAACGGCGATAGACTTTTCGTAGTAAGTCCTGTCGTGCTACTGGCATGTTTTTAGGATCTTTCGTACCAATAAAATAATGACATTTATCAGTACAAGAACCACATTTAACACAAATATCAAGGAATAACTGCAATGAACGGTAACGCCCACGTAGGTCATCCATTTTTTCCAAAGCGGCTTCTTTCCAGTTAGGAATTAATGTCCACTTGCCATCTTCACTCTGCTCTATCTCTGTTGCAAAGTGCATATCTTTTTGAAATTTTGGTGCGGATATCCACGGCCCACTGCCGACCATGGTATCTTTGACGATTTTAGGAACATCTACGATGCCGTCTTCGCCAGTAATTTTTGGTATTTCGTAATCTGCCACTAGTTAAACCTCTTAAATGACTGCTATTTCAAACAAGATTATTTCTTTAATTCGTGCAAGTAATCAACACCTTGCTTATCGAGCTCTGCTGCCCAAGGTGCAATATGTCGTTTCTCACGTGAGTCATCTACTTGATTTCTAGTAGGACTAAAGAATACGCCAGGTGCATGCATTAATTTACTGATAGGAAATATGATCATCAAAAAAGCCACCGCTGTAAGATGAAAGATTACCAATGGATCGCCTGGAAGATTCCAACCACTAAAGTTGAATGTTCTAAGACTAATAAAGAAGCTATTCACTGCGGTTACATCAACATGTGATACAAACGTCATTAATGCGCCACTAATACCGATCACTAACAGTAACACCAGCATTAAGAAATCTGAAGGTGCTGATATATAACGTACACGATCAATCATAAAGCGACGAGCAAGTAGTGCAATTAAACCGATAATCATTGCAAAAGCCGCATATTTACCAAAAGGCTGTAAGAAAAGTAAAACACCTCCCATGCCTTCCATAAAATAACGACTATGACGAATTAGAACTAATGCCAATCCATAATGAAAAAGAATAGCAAAAAGCCATAGCAGCTTGTCTGACCTAAATAAGCTGTGGAAAAAAGCCACTTCTTTGAACATACGAAAAACTACACCACCTTTAGTACGAGGAGCTGGCATAGTTGGGATTTTCAATGGTGCTGGTATTGTCCAGTACAGGCGAATTTTATATGCAACACCTGCGACAATCGCAATGGTAGCTGCCCAAAAAATCACACCATAAATTAAACCTAATGCGTTCACTTAATCTCACTCCGAATCTCAGGATCACTTCTTGTAAAATAGACTTTATTTAACTCTATTTTACAAGAAGCCTGAGAGCTTATTGCTCTCAGACCTCTAACAAATAGTAATCAATTGCCTAAGCAATTAATTAACTATACACAACCTGTTGGCTTAGGAAGTCCAGCATACTTACATGCTTGCTTACCAGGACCATAAGGGAAAAGGCTGTAAAGGTACTTAGAGTTACCTTTTGCTTTACCCAAACGCTTACCAACTGCTTTAGTTAGTACACGTACCGCAGGAGCGATTTGGTATTCTTCATAATATTCACGAAGGAAGTTAATGATGTCCCAATGCTCTTCACTTAAATCAACATCTTCAGCTGCAGCCATTGCCGTAGCAATTTCTTCAGTCCATTCACTTAAATCTTCTAAGTATCCTTCTTCATCAACTTCAACACTAGTGCCATTTACGTCTAACATGCCCATAGCTTATCTCCTATATTTATTAACATTAATACGGTTAAATTAAACCCAACTTTGAGTCGTATCATTTTCTACAGTCAAGTTTACAAAACCTGCGTAGTCAACAACTTTAATACCGTCAATCATTCGATCTTCACTTACACCGCGAGCGGCTAAATCACCACCTAAAACATAAACTGACTTATCAGCCATTGCTGCTTTAAGCTCTTCTGAAAAAATTGTTCCATCTGTTGCACCTACCGCAGCATCTTCAATCATTAAGATTGAGTCACCCGCTAAGGCATGATCTAAACAACTTTTAAACGCCACTCTTTCAAAGGGCGATTTATTTACAATATGTAGCATTGCCATTTTTTCATTCCCTCCAATTAGAAGCTGTAATGTACGTCTTGAGCAGCAAGAACTGCTGCCATTTCTTCACGAGATACGATTTTGATAGAAGGCTTTTCTGCCCAATCATCATCTTCGTCTTCCCATACGAGTGGCATAAGATCATCTGCTGTTAAGCCTCGGTCATCTAAAGACTCTTTTTCAACATAAATTTTGTTGATATCATAGTCACCTAGTGCCTTATAGGTTGCAGAAAAGTTTTTCATACCAATACCATCAGTACTTTGCTCTTTTGTAATCTGATAAACGCCATCATCAATAAAAGCTAAGCTTATGTCCTGCTCGAAAGCAGCAGCAATAAGTACAACTTCTAATGCTTCTAGTGCGTATACCGTACCGTAAGGAGCTTTACGATTCACATACATGAATTTTTTAGTCGCCATGAGTTCTCCTTAATCTCCAAATATAACAGTACGATCAGATTGAATACTGCCTTCAATTAACTGACCTAGACCTGAGATATGGAAGCCATCTATAATATTATTGGCATCTAACCCTTGTCTTTCAGCTTCAGAAGCATCCATCAAACCACGACGTTGTGCAGCTGCAATACAAATTACCATATCAAGACTATGATCCTTTGCAAGCTGACTCCACTCTTTCTGTAGTTGGCGATCATCTTTTGGTGGAACACTTAAGCGTGTACCATTATTGACACCGTCATTGTAGAAGAACACACGAAAAATATCGTGTCCTTCTGCTAAGACAGCACGACAAAACTGAAGGGCAGAATCAGAAGACTGATGCTGATAAGGCCCCTCATTTATCATTACTGTAAATTTCATCTTTATTCCTTAAACATCAAGATTGATTAACTCATCTGTGAGCTACTATTGTTTCAGCAGCTCACAGACTGAGATTAAAAGCGGATATGTGTTGACGAATTAAGATTCGCTCTAGCACCACGCCAGTTATCAATGTGATATTTAGTGAATGGAAGACCTGTTACTTCGAAGAAACGAGGCCATCCGATACGCTCAACCCACTCGTTGATACGCTCCCAATCACGTGCGCCTTCTTTGTAGCATTCTAGGATTTTCTTAACAATCGCAGTCGCTTCAGGCCAACGTGGTGGGTTGTTTGGAATACCAGCAGCAACTAAACGTTGGAATGTTGGCTTACCACGAGCATTTGAGTGATTACCACCGATCCAAACAGCAAGCTGAGTTGCTTCGTGATCGTTGATCTGCATCGGAGGACAAGGAGGATAACATGCACCACAACAGATACATTTCTTCTCATCAACTTCTAATGAAGGCTTGCCATCAACCATTGCGGGACGAATCGCCGCTACAGGACAACGTGCAACAACCGAAGGACGCTCACAAACATTACCCACTAGATTGTGATCAATCTTAGGTGGCTTAGTGTGTTGAACGTTGATAGCGATATCGCCTTGTCCACCACAGTTAATCTGACAACATGAAGTCGTGATATGTACACGATTAGGCATGTTCCAGTTAGTAAACTCGTCGTACAACTCATCCATCATTGACTTAACTACGCCAGATGCATCTGTACCAGGAATGTCACAATGTAACCAACCCTGTGTATGAGAAAGAGAAGCAACTGAGTTACGAGTTCCACCAACAGCAAAACCTTTGTCTTTCAGCTCATCAACCAATGGCTGAAGCTTTGCTTCAGTATCAACGGTATATTCGATGTTACTACGAATAGTAAAACGCAAGTAACCATCAGCATACTCATCGCCAATGTCACAAAGTAAACGTAGAGTGAATACATCAAGGATACGCTGAGTACCCGCTTTAACAGTCCAAGCTTTATCGCCGTTCTTTGCTACGTGTAATAAAACACCAGGCTGTGGGTCTTCATGATAAGCCCAAAGACCGAAGTTACGACGCATCACTGGATGCATATATTGGAAACCATCAGGACAACCTGATTCTATCGGCTCACGCATTTGTGGTTTTGCCATGGTTTACCTCCTAAATAAATCTGTTAGTTTTAGTGGAGCTTTCATTAAAAAGCTCCACCAAGTAAAAGTTAAGCAGTTAAAGAATTAAGCAGATGCTTTTTCTTCACGCTTACGGCTAAACCACTCTTCAGCAGCTTCATCCCAACCGTCAGTACGAACGTAAGATACGTTACGTGGCTGAGCGATCATGTTTGGATCTGGATCTACACCGATACCTTCAAGGTAGTTAACTAAGCCAATACGCTCAATCATCTCACCAGTACGCTCATGTTCTAGACCATTCTCAGCCCAGAAGTCGATCATTTCTTCAGCTAGCTCTACAATGGCTTCGTAGTCTTCTTCTGTCTCAAGCTTCATGAATGGAACTAAAACTGTTCCCATCAAGTCACCGATTTTAAGAGTACGCTTACCACCACAAAGGATAGTGACACCTTTGTCATCACCAGGACCAATAGCCTTAGGAACAACATTCATACAATGCATTGAACGAACACAGTTCGATTCGTCAGCGATTAATGAATTATCTTCACCTAGTGAAAGTGACTTAGATACACAGCGTGTAATGATATTATCCATTACATGTTGAACACCCTTGTCTGCAACATAGGCTTTCCATGCGTCTTGGTCGATGTTCTTGTGATCTCTCCAAGTACCAATAACGGCGAAGTCAGCACGTTCAATAGCATTCTGACAATCATTAGGACAGCCTGATACTTTAAACTTGAACTTGTAAGGTAATGCAGGACGATGAACATCATCAGTGAAGCTATTCACAAGGTGACGATGAATACCATGCTCATTAGCACAAGATTGTTCACAACGTGCAGCACCAACACATGACATTGCAGTACGAACACAAGGTCCAGCACCACCCATATCCCAACCGTAGTCGTTAATTTCATCGAAGAAATGCTGATAGGTGTCATTGTCACAACCGATAAACATAATGTTACCAGTCTGACCGTGGAATGTTTGTAGACCTGATCCGTACTTTTCCCAGCTAGTCGCTAGTTGACGCATCATGTCAGTCGTGTAGTAGTTGCCTGGAGTCGGCTGTACACGCATTGTGTGGAATTCTTTTGACTCTGGGAACATGTCCGCTACTTCAGAGAAACGAGGAATTAAACCACCACCATACCCATAGACAGAGATTGTTCCACCTTTCCAGTAACCCATGCGAGTTTCATAAGAATGCTCTAACTGACCCATTAAGCCGTTAATTACATTGTTTATTTTCTCATCTGGATGCTCGTCACGTAACTTCTTGAAGCCAGTGATAAAACTAGGCCACGGACCATCTTCCAGAACATCCAACATTGGCGTTGGATATCGCTTCATATCAGCCATTAACTTTCTCCTAAAAAATTCCTTCGATTGCTCGCACTCTACGTAACCGAGCATAAATAACTAACTTTAACTATACTTATCAATACTGACATTTAAGGATCGTGTCCTAAATTTCAGGGCGTAATACTAAATTACGAGCAAACACATCGGTTTCTTTTCACTTCATACAGTCAGTAAATTTCGGTACTACTAATGCCGTCTAGTGTAAGCCTTGACGCAGGTTAATAGAATCTCTCCCATGGGGTGTTACCCACTTAGCCATCTATCCCTATAGAGGTAGCCATACTGCTAGAGCCAAAAATTGAATCCACATACTAATGTGTTTATAACAGTATATCAACAGATACTTATTTAATATAAGCGCTGGTTAAATATGATCTAAATCACTGTTTATAAAGAAATAATAACCAGATTAATCACAAGAAAGTAACCTAAGTGATTGTTTTAAGATGAATAGAAAGCCATAAATAGTGTTTATTTTTATGATCTTTTGGTTAAATAAAAATCATTCTCAATACAAATAAAAGTCTCTATAATGCTACGAACTTTCGTCACGTAGTAATATATTATGACTACCCCTTTTTCATTGGATAACGATACTGCCTACCAGCAATGGCGTAGCCAAAAATTATCTCATTATCCTATTGATTTTATTGGTCTTTTTGTTGATATTACAGACCCCCATCATCTTTCTGATAAAGAACAGGCACAGATTCAATACAATATTGACCGTTTGAATTTTTGTTTTTATCGAGTACAAAATGCATTTAATAATAAAGCAACCATTCATGCTTTAGGATTGCAATTGGGTTTGAAAAATCTAGATCATAATTTATGTGCAGACGAGGATAAATTAACCTCGATTGAAGTCTGCACACATACAAACCAACATAACTACATCCCTTATTCCACACGACAGCTAAGCTGGCATAGTGATGGTTATTATAATGATGATAACAAGCAAATTAGAGGTATTCTTCTACACTGCAATCGTCCAGCAAAAAATGGCGGTATCAGTTATATTATGGATAGTGAAATTGCTTATATTTTATTACGTGACCACAATCCTGATTGCATTCGTGCATTGGAACATCCAGAGGCATTTACTATTCCTGACAATGAATTAAATGGTGAAGTCATTAGAGCGGAAATTAGTGCTGCCGTCTTTAGTCTGGATGAACAACAACAGTTACATATGCGATACTCTGCCCGTAAGCGTCATATTATTTGGAGAGATGATCCTGACACACAAGAAGCGGTTAATATGTTGAATGCGCTTTGGTCAGAAGGTAGCCCTTATATTGTGAGTCACAAATTACAGGCAGGTGAAGGTGTTTTCTGTAATAACTCATTACATCGCCGTTCTAATTTTGAAGACTGGGAAGAGAGTGCTAAGAAACGCTTACTCTATAGAGGGAGGTATTTTGATCGAATCAGGATAGAGAACTAACACTAGAGGGTGGGTTAGCTTGAAGCTAGCCCACCTAACAAGATGAAGTTAAGGTATTACTTAACTCTTATCGCCACCACACTTTCCTTCACCACATTTGCCTTCCTTGTCTTTAGCTTTAGCCTTGTCACCACCACACTTTCCTTCACCACATTTGCCTTCCTTATCTTTAGCTTTAGCCTTGTCGCCACCACACTTGCCTTCCTTGTTTTTAGCCTTGTCACCACCGCATTTGCCTTCACCACATTTGCCTTCCATCTTTGACTTATCAACTGTTGCTGTTGTTTCAGTAGCAGCAGCTTTATCAATTTCAGTCTTTGCATCATCGCCACAAGCAACCAATGTTGCTGCTAGTGAAGTTGATACTGCTAATGCTAGAAGATTTTTACGTGTAATCATTATTTATTCCTAAGTTTACTTTTTTAATTAAATTGCTCAAACCAAGACCTATAAGAAGCCTCGCTCTCTAAGATAGATTAAATACGCTAATAAACAATAGCCAGATGCAAAAAATCCTAATTTATCTAAATTAGCGTTGAACCTGCCATTAATTAGGGAATATGTATCAACAAAGCCATCTCTATTGATCAGTCCCAGCTCAAGCCACCACCCGTTTGATACTCTGTCACACGTGTTTCAAAAAAGTTCTTTTCCTTACGCATATTAGCCTGTTCATCCAACCAAGGTAGAGTATCTTTGGCACCAGGAAATGGCTCTTCTAAACTCAGCTGACGCGCTCGACGGTTAGCAATAAAGCGAAATTGCTCGATATGATCTTGGGCGCTATAACCTAATATCGGGTTTTGCAAAATATAATGTGCATAACCAATCTCAGCTTGCTCTGCTTCATCCCACATTTCACGTAGTGCTTTAGGATCAAGCTCTACATCATTTTCGAGAATAATCTGTTTGACTACACGAATACCAAAAGAGGCATGCATGACTTCATCACGCATAATGTATTGCAACTGTTCACCTGTCCCTTTCATTAAGCCACGACGTTGCAATGAAAATATAGGGCTAAAGCCATTATAAAACCAACAACCTTCAAAAATACCCGCAAAAAAGATATACGCCATAACAAAGTTAGTTAGTTCTTTAGGGTCATGTAGATCAATGTCTGGGCGCAATACAGAATTTAAACGTCGATTGGCCAATTGGATTTTTTCATTTAAAGCAGGTACAACACGATAACGATTATAAATTTCACTTTGATCAAGCCCTATCGACTCAATACAATGTTGGTAAGTCCATGTATGTAGCGCTTCTTCGTACACCTGACGTGCTTGGTAAATCTGCAATTCAGGAGCGGTCATTTTCTCCATCACAGCTAAACCAATATTACGCATTGCAAGAATGTCAGAAGTGGTTAAATAAGCGAGGACATTAGTATAGACATGACGTTCATCATCATTCAAAGAATGCGTAAAATCATGTACATCCTGTGCCATATTAATATCTAAAGGTGTCCAATGATTTTTATTGGCGTTGAGAAAATACTCCCATGCCCACGGATATTTAAAGGGGGCAAGTTGATTGATATCCACGGTTGAATTGATGACACGCTTATCATCCACATTAATCGGTGCCAGCCCTTCAGGTATCTCTTTTAAGTTGGCTTTTTGAACGGCTTGATAAGCTAAGGCTTCTCCCTCTGTAGCTAACTTAATGGGTTCAACAGTCTTTTTTTGACCATTTTTTGAATTAGCTAATGGGTTATCCCAATCTAACATAGTATTTTCTCTGGTAATTATTCTTTGTAATGACAGTCGTTCTGATGAAACTCATTGTCAAGCAAACCCTTCACAATGACTTAATATCTGATTGCCGTTTCTGTTGCCACTCTTTCTGTGAACTGTATTACAGAAGGCATCTATTTTCCAATGACTATTATACGAATTCAGGTGATAAAGTTTTAGCTTAACTTTCAAGAAAAATATTCTAAACAGCGAATGAAAGGCATTAAAATAAATTCAACAATAGGGAATCATCAGCATAGCCTACATAGAATAATTTACATAAAAAAGAGTCACCATTCATACCACCTAAAAATACCTTTAATGACCTTTATCAGCAAATAATTATTGCTCATGCTAGGTACGGTATAAATTAATAGCATTTCTCCATAATATTCATTTCACCAACACGCAATACCTAAGCCGTTACAAGGTCTTGCATACGAAATACTTAATTAACTAATGGATATTTTATTATGAACATGTTTTCAAAAATTGCACTTGCTTCTTTAGTTCTAGCGGTTTCTTCTTCTGCAATGGCAGCTAATGATTTTGATATCACGGCGAATGCAAATATTACGACTCAAATACAAACAGGTTTGTTAAATGAGCAAGACATGAACTTAGCGGTTATTGCTGCTGATGTTGATGCAGATGTAACGATCAGAGCAAACCGTAATGAGTTAAGCCAAAATCAAACAGGTTTACTTAACAAGCAAAAACTAAGCGTTGCTACCGTCGGTTGTGACTGTGAGTAATAACTCAGATTATTCCCAATAATCTAGACCCTAAACTTAATGTTTAGGTGCCAAAAAAAGAGCAATTCCTTTTCTATAAGGAGTGGCTCTTTTTTATGTCAGTCGCTATAAATGAGCTAACTACTCATTGTAGATCGAACTTTAGCCAGTCACATCAATCAGGCTAAAACCGATTCTATAGAGTCCGTTTCTACTGACACGCTTCACAATCAGGATCAAGGATCGAACATACTTTTGGTGCTGTACTGACCGCTCGTTCATTACCCTCTGTATCCGTGCTATTTTTCTCCATATGCGTTGCCCCTAATGTACGCAAATAATAGGTTGTCTTTAAACCACGCACCCAAGCTAATTTATACAGATCATCCAGCTTTTTACCTGATGGTTCTGCTAAATATAAATTCAGGGATTCACCTTGATCAATCCACTTTTGACGACGACTTGCGGCTTCAATTAACCAACGAGAATCTATTTCAAAAGCAGTAGCATATTTCTCTTTTAAATCCGCAGGAATACGGTCAATGGGCTGCACACTACCATCAAAATATTTCAGATCATTTGCCATAACATCATCCCAAATACCCAACTGTTTTAAGTCATTAATCAAATAAGGATTTACCACTGTAAATTCACCTGACAAATTCGATTTAACATAAAGGTTTTGATACGTTGGTTCAATCGATTGGCTCACTCCAGAGATATTTGAAATCGTTGCTGTTGGAGCAATCGCCATCACATTAGAATTACGCATTCCATTAGTCGTTACCTCTTCACGCAAAGCCACCCAATCTAAAGTGGTACTTTTATCAACATTCAAATATTCACCACGAATATTATCCAGTAACTCTAAAGAATCAATAGGTAATATACCCTGACTCCATAATGACCCATCATAACTGGGGTACTTACCACGCTCTTTTGCTAGCTCACTAGAACTTTGAATAGCAAAATAAGAGACTGCCTCCATACTGACATCAGCAAACTCTACTGCTTCTGGTGAAGCATAAGCAATATTCTGCTTGTAAAGTGCATCTTGAAAGCCCATCAAACCCAAACCCACTGGACGATGTTGTAAATTAGAATGACGTGCTTGTGGCACACTGTAGAAATTATAATCGATGACATTATCCAACATACGCATAGCCGTTGTTATTGTCTTCTTTAACTTCTTCATATCAATGCCACGCTTAGTCACATGCGCAGGCAAGTTAACTGAGCCAAGATTACACACAGCGATCTCATCTTTATTCGTATGTAAAGTAATTTCTGTACACAAATTTGAACTATGTACAATACCTTGATGTTGATTAGTATAGCGAATATTGCAAGGATCTTTAAAAGTAATCCAAGGGTGCCCTGTCTCAAACAGCATACTTAACATCTTGCGCCATAACTTCTGTGCGGGCAGTGTTTTAGATAATTTAATTTCACCTTTCGCTGCTTTTTTCTCATAGGCACAATAAGCTGTTTCAAATTCAGTACCAAATAAGTCATGCAGGTCACTGGCATCTTCAGGAGAAAATAACGTCCACTCCCCCTCTTCTGCCACACGTTTCATAAACAAATCAGGAATCCAGTTAGCCGTATTCATATCATGAGTACGACGACGTTCATCTCCTGTGTTTTTGCGCAAATCTAAAAACTCTTCAATATCAATATGCCATGTTTCTAAATAGGCACAAACAGCACCTTTACGCTTTCCGCCTTGGTTAACGGCAACC
The DNA here is from genome assembly GCA_023144895.1 of Thiotrichaceae bacterium. Lineage (GTDB taxonomy): Bacteria > Pseudomonadota > Gammaproteobacteria > Thiotrichales > Thiotrichaceae > HyVt-477. The sequence goes on along the minus strand of JAGLEV010000073.1, from coordinate 10,777 downwards.
GCAGTATCATTCGCCACTTTAAGGAAAGGCACGACACCTTGTGACTGTCCATTAGTGCCTTTGATATGTGCGCCCAATCCACGAACTGGAGTCCAGTCATTGCCTAAACCCCCTGCAAACTTTGATAATAAAGCATTATCTTTAATCGCATCATAAATCCCAGCAAGATCATCAGGTACAGTTGTTAAGTAACAAGATGATAATTGTGGACGTAAAGTACCTGAATTAAATAAAGTCGGTGTGCTACTCATAAAGTGAAATGAAGACAACAAATCATAGAACTCGATTGTGCGTTTTTCACGCTCGACTTCATTCATCGCTAAACCCATCGCTACACGCATAAAGAAAGCCTGTGGTAGTTCAAAACGGGTCTTTTGGTGATGAATAAAGTAACGGTCATAAAGTGTTTGTAAACCAAGATAAGTGAAATCAAGATCACGCTCTGGCTTGATTGCCTTAGCGAGATGATCTAAATTATATTGTCCTAACTCTGCATCAAGATGCTCAAGTTCAATCGCCTTGTGAATATAGGTTTTAAAATACTCTGGATATTGCTTAGCGACTTCAGCCTGAGTCGCCTCACTAGGCTTACCGTTAATAAAACTCAAGCCTTCTGAACGAATGGAATCCATTAATAAACGTGCAGCAACCGTTGAATAACTCGGGTCTTTATCGATAAGGATTCGTGCTGACATCACTAAGGCATTACCTAATTCTGCCTCTGGCATTCCATCAAATAAGCTTCGCATTGTGCCTTCTAGCACAGCCCTTGAACTCACTCCTTTTAGCTTGCTAACAGATTCTTTAATGACCGCTTTGAGGCGGGACTCATCAAGAGGCTTAGATTCACCATTGCTCGCCACAACATTAATCGTTTCTTTTTTTGCTGGTTTTTTAGTATTGCTTGAAGTCTTACGTGCACGCTTTGTTGCTTGGTGTTCACGATAAATCACATAACGACGTGCAACTTGATGTTCACCTGAGCGCATCAACGCAAGCTCTACATTATCTTGAATATCTTCAATATTAACAATTCCACCATGTTCTAAACGACGCATTAAGGCATGCATGACGATAGCTGTCATCTGCTCAACTTTATCACGCACACTGGCAGAAGCCGCGGCAGTATTGCCTTCAACATCAAGAAAGGCTTTAGTCATAGCCACTGCAATTTTATTAGAATCAAAGGGGGTTACTTTGCCATTACGACGGATAACCTTGTAATCATTAAGAGGCTGACCTCCTTCTTTACTCTCTATATTCTGTAGAGGACTAGCATAACTAACATTGTCGGGCGACTTACTAACTTCTGTGTGCATTGATATTCCTTCGGTAATTAAAGACAGCCACTCGCGATGAATGGATGCTTTATAAAACTTAGTTATAATTGTGTATCTCTACACTTTTGATTGTTTTTAAACCAGAATTGGGCATTCTAGTATTTGAAATTTTTACTCTACCTAAAGGGTTTTTTAGTGCTTTTTCTAAAATATGACATCAAGGTAGATCACACTAGAACACTCACTATCCTATGTGCAATGAAAAACTGTCACTTACTATAGATTGTGTTATATCAACACGTCAACCACTATATATTGTGTTTCTGTCTATAAATGTTGTGGAGAACTTATAACTATCTATGGATTTATCGGCTCTTAGCTTACGAAAAGCCCCACCTAAAATTATAATCGTTTTTTTTAATTAGGATATTAAATTTACCTATGTTTTAACAATCGCTCCCATTGCCTCTGTGAGCCGTATTACAGGAGGCTTTAAAATTTTGTGATCTGGGGCTTTTTTAGAAGAATCGCGTACTATCAAGCTCTAGCTAAAATCTACTGGAAATGGCTGATGTTTTCAACCTTAACCTTTTGACTTTGAGCCTTCTATAATTCTTAAAATGAGCAGGCTATACTCATAGGCTAATTTTACCACAGGAATCACATAATAATGACCAGCCTAGCTATTGATCAAACCGTCCCTAACTTCTCGGCACCTGCTACATCAGAAACGACCTTTAACCTTTCTGATTACAAAGGAAAATCTAATCTAATTATCTATTTTTACCCTAAAGATAATACATCAGGTTGCACTACAGAAGGACAGAATTTCCGTGACCTTTACGCCAACTTTCAGGCGAGCGATACTGAAATTTTTGGGGTTTCTCGCGACAGTATGAAACGCCATGAAAACTTTAAAACTAAACAGGAATTCCCTTTTGAATTAATTTCTGATGAAAATGAAGCCATTTGCACCTTATTTGATGTGATTAAGCTAAAAAAGAACTACGGTAAAGAGTATATGGGAATCGTTAGAAGCACTTTTTTGATCGATAAAAAAGGTATTTTACGTCAACAATGGAATAACGTCCGCGTTAAAGGGCATGTTGATGAGGTTCTGCTTGCTGTTCAATCTATCTAGAGATTCATTTATGGAAAATTCTAACCAGCGTCTTTTTGTCATTGACACTAACGTATTAATGCATGATCCAACGGCTTTATTTCGCTTTCAGGAACATGATATTTTTCTCCCGATGACAGTACTAGAGGAGCTGGATAGAGGTAAAAAAGGGCTCTCTGAAGTTGCACGCAATGTGCGCCAAGTGAGTCGTTTTATTGATGCGATGATTGAGCAGTTTGATAGTAATATAGAACAAGGTATTCCTGTGGCTATGGGTGCTCATTTTGAGCACAAAATTCAGGCGAGTGGACGTTTATTTTTTCAAACTCAATCACTAAACCAACAGCTCCCTGCTGACCTTCCTGGTGACACAGCAGATAATAATATTTTGGGAATCGCTCTTGCCCTACAAGATAATTATCCTGAACGTAAAATTACGCTAGTTTCTAAAGATATTAATCTACGAATCAAAGCAAATGTTGTCAAACTACATGCTGAGGATTATTTCAACGATAAAGTACTGGAAGATGTTGATTTGCTTTCTCGTGGTTTTCATATGCTGGAAGATGGCTTTTGGGAAGCTCACAGTAAAAATATGGACTCATGGCAGGAATCAGGAAAAACTTTTTATCGCCTAACAGGGCCATTGGTTTCTGAATGGAAAATGGGTGAGTTTATTATTCTTGATAATGTACAGCAACCCTTTGAAGCGATTGTACGTGACATTGAAGAGGATACGGCACTTATCGAAATGTGTCAGGATTTTATGGAGCCTGGACATGCAATATGGGGGATCAATGCACTTAATATTGAGCAAAATCTTGCCCTAAATCTGCTGACCGATCCTGAAGTTGACTTTGTTACCCTGCTCGGCGCAGCAGGTACGGGGAAAACTTTACTCACACTTGCCGCAGGGCTTGCACAGACCTTAGAAACAAAACGGTTCACTGAAATCATCATGACCCGTGTCACCATCCCTGTGGGTGAAGATATTGGTTTCTTACCTGGAACAGAGGAAGAAAAAATGGCACCATGGATGGGTGCGCTCATGGATAATCTTGAAGTTCTCACCCAACCCAATAGTGGCGGTACATGGGGACGAAATGCAACCGATGAGTTTTTAATGAGTAAGATTAAACTACGCTCACTAAACTTTATGCGAGGTCGTACTTTTTTAAATCGGTTCTTGATTGTTGATGAGGCACAAAACCTCACACCAAAACAAATGAAAACATTAATTACTCGTGCTGGACCAGGGACTAAGGTGGTTTGTTTAGGTAATGTTGCTCAGATTGATACGCCTTATCTTACTGAAACCTCATCAGGGCTGACTTATGTCGTTGATCGCTTTAAAAATTGGAAGCACAGTGGACACATCACCTTACAGACAGGAGAACGTTCACGTTTAGCTGGCTTTGCTGAGAGCACTTTATAATTTTAAATTGGCATTGTTGTATCATTGATAGCAATAAAATTGCTATCAATTAAGTCTTTGAGGAGATAAAGGTTATCAATAAAATGAAAAACAGCCATTTAATTTGAAGCTTATAATATGACCGATACGATCAAATTTAAACCGTTTCATTATGCAATAATGCCCTTTAAATTAACAATAATTTTACCAAAATGAAAACATCTCGTTTTTGATAACTTTACTATTTTAATTGATTTATATGCGTCAGAAAATTCTATTTTTGGCTCAAATAAAAATAGGTAAAGGGATTATAATAGTATTAAAATTTAATCATCGACTCTTAATAAACCGTTCATAGTGATTGAAAATACCACTAATGGCTATTATCAGTGAATAATTATTGCTTATACTAAGTGCAGTATAAATTAATAGATTTTATCCATAACATTCATTTCACCAACACGCAATACCTAATAGTTTACAAGGTCTTGCAAATGAAATGTTTAAACTTAATGGATATTTACTATGAAAATGCTTTCAACAATGGCACTGGCTTCTTTGGTTCTAGCGCTTTCCTCTTCTGTTGCGATGGCTGCTAATAACTTTGATATCACTGCCAATGAAAATATTACGACTCAAATCCAAATTGGGTTATTAAATGAGCAAAATATAAAATTAGCAGTGATTGCTAGTGATGTCGATAGTGATGTGACGATCACAGCAAACCGTAACAATTTATTACAAACTCAAAGTGGCTTACTAAACAAGCAGTCCATAAATATTGCTACAGTCGGTTGTAACTGTAAATAATTATTCAGATTATTCCCCATAATCTAGCCAGTAGATACTGAACTTAGCATTCAGGTCTCTACAAAAGAGCGATTCTTTTTCTATAAGCAATCGCTCTTTTTATGTAGAGAACAATGAAAACATCCCTCCTATACCGAGTACTGATACTTTATCAATATCATTCTCTAACAACTATTTTCAAATGACCTTGACCAGATAGGCATAGAATCATTTACATAAAAAAACAACCATTCATACCTACTAAAAATACCTTTAATGACCTTTATCAGCAAATAATTATTGCTCATGCTAGGTACGGTATAAATTAATAGCATTTGTCCATAATATTCATTTCACCAACACGCAATACCTAAGTAGTTACAAGGTCTTGCACACGAAATACTTAATTAACTAATGGATATTTTATTATGAACATGTTTTCAAAAATGGCACTTGCTTCTTTAGTTCTAGCAGTTTCTTCTTCTGCAATGGCAGCTAATGATTTTGATATCACGGCTAATGCAAATATTACGACTCAAATACAAACAGGTTTGTTAAATGAGCAAGACATGAACTTAGCGGTTATTGCTGCTGATGTTGATGCTGATGTAACGATCAGAGCAAACGGTAATAGCTTACTTCAAACTCAAACAGGTTTACTTAACAAACAAAAAGTAAGCGTTGCTACCGTCGGTTGTGACTGTGAGTAATAACTCAGATTATTCTCAATAATCTAGACCTAAACTTAATGTTTAGGTGCTCCAAAAAAGAGCCATTCCTTTTCTATAAGGCATGGCTCTTTTTTATGTTAGTCATTGGACAAAATAGACCCTGTTCTTTTTTTAAAATCACAGACCTGACTCACTACCGATTATCTATCATCTTCAAACGTACGAATAAAGCCTTTAAGCTTGGAAACAAATGTCTCAAATATTGTTTTACGTTGCATTAGCTTTGGTTTTTGTTCTAATGCTGAAAAGACCGTACCACGCAAGGGGTATTTACCAGAAAAGATATAGTCATAAATCATCGTCCTCACCGCTTGCTGATCCATTTTTTGCTCTATACACAAGGCTTTTATTGCCTTTTCTTTTTGATCATCCCAATAGTCATTAAAACTGTCTTCAACACTCGCATCAGCATCCAATGTTGTCATGTAATCATTAATAAACTGTTCGATTAGCTCACGCTTGCTGCGTAGTTGGGTTTCTTTGCCTAATAGATCAAGGATATTATTCTTGGCTTTTTCATAGTCCTCATTATCAGCTCCCTCTTTATCTTGCTCATGTAAGTTTTGCAAATTAGCCAATAATTGCAAAATATAAGCAACATTAATCTCATCTTTGTGGATTAGCTCTAGCTCAAAATCGACTTCTTCAATGATGGATACGCCTTCATCTTCTTTGCGTGAACGTTCATAAATATCCAGATATTTGCTTTTGTAATCCTCAAACTCTTGGTTAGATATGTCTAAGTCCCGCCAAGAAAATTCGGTAAAGGATTGTAACTTATTTAAGATCCGCATAAGACGACGAAATGCTTTTACAAACTCAAGTTGATCATCTTCACTTATCAACTCATTCACATCATTGGGCGTTTCTGCAATCTCGCGTAACACTTTCACCGCATCATTAAAATCAGCCACATGAACATCATACGGCTCCATCAAAATGGTTTCTTTAGCGTTTATATCTGAAAATAAGGCAATCGCTTCATCGGTTTTTTGCTTTAAATTACGAAAACAAACAATATTACCCTGTGATTTTAGCTCACCCAAAATACGATTAGTGCGTGAAAAGGCTTGAATCAGTCCGTGGTATTGCAGGTTCTTATCCACATACAGCGTATTCAGTTTTTTGGCATCAAAGCCTGTTAAAAACATATTCACTACCAGTAAAATATCAGCACGGTCTTTATCTTTAAAACCTTTTTTATCCCGCTCTTTCATGCGTTTGGCGATGTCTTTGTAGTAGGTATAAAATCCCTTGCTGTCCTTTACCGTTTGCTGGGTTTGATACATCACATTGTAATCTTCCACACAGGCTTCTAGTTTTTCGCGGCTTTGCTTTGCCTTTTGGCTATCGTCATCGTTCAGCTCCATGCTGGGGTCGCCTGTCTCGCCTGTGGCTTCCACATCGGCTTCATTCGGGTTATAGGTAAAAATAGTCACCACGCGTAAATTATGCTCGCCCGCTGCTTTTTTCTGTTTAAAACAATCGTAGTAGGTATTTAACACATCTACGGAGCTAACGCACATCATTGCCGAAAACTGTTTATTATGTGTTTTGCGTTTATGATGCTCGATCACCCAGTCGACAATACCTTCAATACGCTGTTCGCTTTCAAAAAATTCTTTGATATTGATGGCAGGGACTTTTTCATCAATCAGTGAGCCATCTTTGCGTTTGAGCTTGCCCCAATATTCAATCGAAAACTTTAAAACATTATCATCTGCAATCGCATGGGTAATCAGGTATTGGTGTAAACATTGGGTAAATAAATCTTTAGTAGTGCGCTTACGTCCAGCATGACTAATCGCATTCTCTTCAAAAATCGGTGTACCCGTAAAACCAAACATTTGTGCCTGATTAAAAAAGGCAACAATCCGTTGGTGTGTTTCACCAAATTGGGAGCGATGACACTCATCAAAGATAAACACCACGCGCTTATCTTTTAAGCCTTTCATTGATGATTCGTGACGGTCTTTTGAAATGGCGGTATTCAATTTTTGGATGGTGGTAACAATGAGTTGACTGTCTCCCGCCATTTGCTTAACCAGTGCTTTGGTATTATTGGTGCCATCGACACAACCATCGCTAAAAAAGTTAAATTCACGCGTGGTTTGATAATCAAGGTCTGCCCTATCGACCACAAACACCACTTTATGCACGGTTGGCAAAGCGGTGAGAATTTGTGCTGCTTTATAGCTAGTAAGCGTCTTACCCGATCCTGTGGTATGCCAGATATAACCGTTCTTATCAGTTTCCTTTACTCGCTCAACAATTGCCTCAACCGCGTAAAATTGATACGGACGCAATACCATTAAAATCTTATCCGACTCATGCAACACAATGTACTTACAAATCATTTTGGATAAATGACATTTCTCTAAAAATACATCGGCAAAATCATCCAACTGCGTGACTAGTTCATTGTCTTCCTGCGCCCAGTAGAACGTCTGCTTAAATTCCTGATGGCGATTATTAGCAAAATATTTACTATTGACCCCATTAGAAATCACAAATAACTGCACATATTGGAATAAGCCATTCTCCGCCCAAAAGGTATCACGTTGATACCGATTGATTTGATTAAACGCCTCTTTAATCTCTACCCCGCGACGCTTTAACTCAACCTGTACCAAGGGCAAACCATTGATTAATAGCGTTACGTCATAACGGTTTTGGCGCACACCTTCAATGCTGACTTGGTGAGTGACTTGATATTGGTTTTGACACCAATGCTCAGTATTTAAAAAACGTAAATAACACGATGAGCCATCATCACGGCTTAGCTGAAAACGATCTCGCAGGGTTTTCGCCCGTGCAAAGACATTGCCTTTGTCTAAATGATTTAGTACTTTGGCAAACTCGGCATCGCTTAAATTCGTACTTTTTAGCGCATCGGCATTGTGAATATTGAGTTGTGTTTTTAGATTGGCGCGTAGCTCATCCGCTGTACTGATCTTGACGGAATCATAGCCTAAGCGGTTTAGGCGTTTGATAAGATTGTCTTCTAATTGTTGCTCTGATTGGCTCATGACTCTTCTTCATCTTGTTCTACTTCATACAAGTAATCACTTAACTGAATTTTGTAATCTTCATTATATTGTTGGTATAAAGCTAGGCTATATAGAGGCTTCCCATTTAGTGGATTTAATTCATCAAGATAGTTATTAAATTCTTCATTTTTTTCATAGGTAATATCATCTTCCCTATCAACAAGCTCAATGGCATAGAAGCTTGCTAAAGTATAACGCAATAAGCTTCCAGTCATTTCCATTACTACACGAGCAAGGTTTCTATCACTTTCTAATTTCTTAGGGACAGCTCTACCATGAGAAATATCACCTCTAGCATTACGTAAAGTTGAAACAGCTAGAGCTATTGAAGCAGAGCGAGTAATAAAATCATTTTCAAATACATCATCATTAACTCTTAATAACTTCAATGCAGGTTTTATTAAATCTTGCGTGTCTTTTCTTTTAAAGTCTTTTTCTGTTTTTGAAGAATCAAGCCTTAAAATAATTGTTTTACAAATCCCCTGAATTAGTGAGTTACAGCACTCTATAGAAATATCAGGATGTTGGGCTTTGTTATTTTTGGCTTTTTTAATAATTGACTGATAGTAAGAAAACTCTGGAAAATCATTCAAATGGCGATTTATAAGTTCATTTAAGCTATCCACAGGTACTCCTTTAAACAAACATTTTTTGTAAAAGACCTTTCTTAAACGTCTCGGTTTGGTCTATTTGGTTTTGTACGGCTTGTAGTTTTTTGTCTAGGGTGCTTAGGAAGTTGGCTATTTTTTGTTGTTCTAGAAGTGAAGGGATCCCAATAGGTATTTTTTTACAAATTTCTGCATTTAGTTTAGGCTGAGCTGTACCTGTATTGTATTTTTCATAATTAATTCTCTCTAGTGCCTCTTCTAAAAATTTATTTAAAGTTTTTGATTCAATGACATGAGCATGATTATTAACCCAAAACTTCCCAGAAACTAAAAAAGCAAGCCTCGTAGAACGACTTACTATATTAGCACCATCTTCTCCTAACAAAATATATTCGCCATCAAAAATATATTCATCAATATAATCAATAATTCCCGACGCTCCATAGTAAGGATACTTTCCTTGTTTATTCTTCCTATCTCCTTCTTTTAATGGGACTCTTTGGTTATCGTGAAATACAGATATTTCCCCCAACCGCTTCTCCTCCCAATCAGGAAAGTCAGCACCATTGTCTTGTTTAAAGCGAAGTTCTGGGCGAGTTTGTTCTGAGCTTGTTGAAGGGAATATTTTTTGCATGATCCCGCGCTTATAGGTTTCTAAAAGTGCGTTCTTACGGCGTAGATGCCCCAGCTTTTTATCAACGGTGCTTAGGAAGGTGGCTATTTTTTGTTGTTCTTTATAAGCAGGGACATTAAAGTTTAGTTTTTTAAACTCACTTGATTTAATTCCTTTCGCTGTCGTCCCTGTAGATTTCTTTACAATTATTGCTTGGCTTTTAGGTGCTTGAAGTAAATGAAAAAGAAATTGTCCATCATTAATATTTTTCTTCGTTCTTAGTGTAATTGTCCTTTGACCAAGAGCAAAAACACCCTTTTCTGGAAACATACAAACATTTCCTAACGGTGCCTCTGTGGTAAAAAGTATATCCCCTCTTTCTGGTATGCCTCGGGTCATCCAATCATCATAATCTTCAGTGGCTACAAACTCTTGTATATTAAAGTCTAAATGCCCTTGCCTTATATTTTTTGCTGTTATTAAAGTTACTCCCTGTGGGCTTTTTGGTGGAGCGATACCTCGATAATCAATGACTTTATCTAGTAAACCAATTAAAGCGGAACTCTCCCACTCCCCACTAAACTCAGAAAACCGCAACTCAGGCACATTAACAATTAACACGGTGCTTCAATCCCCAATTCATCACAAAACCCACGAATAACGTCATCAACCTCACCCATGTCATCTTCCAACCCTTTAAGCTCTTTAGTCACCACAGCTAAATCAATCGGTGCTTCTTCTTCAAAAGTATCGACATAGCGCGGGATATTGAGGTTATAGTCGTTTTCAGCGATCTCACTTAATGCCGCAACATGGCTGTATTTATCTTCGCTATTACGTTGTTGATAGGTTTGGATAATTTTATCAATATCCTCCCCACGCAAATGATTTTGATTTTTAACTTTTTCAAAATGGGCACTGGCATCGATAAAAAGGACATCCTTGGGATTTTCACGGCATTTTTTAAAGACTAAAATACAGGTAGGAATACTCGTGCCATAAAAAATATTAGCAGGCAAGCCAATCACCGCATCCAACCAATTGCGTTCTTCAATCAGATAACGACGAATATGCCCTTCGGCTGCACCACGAAACAGCACACCATGAGGCAATATCACCGCCATTGTGCCGCTGTCATCAAGGTGGTGTAGCATGTGTTGCACAAAGGCATA
>JAGLEV010000072.1 GCA_023144895.1 Thiotrichaceae bacterium | reverse complement strand
GATGTTATTTTTTATGAATCAGCAAGAGTTGCTCATGGGTATCCTGAGGCATTAAGTGGTAAATATTATGTCTCTTTTGTTGTACACACTGTACCTATTAACTGGAATGATAAAGTGAAGTTGCTTAATGAGCAGCTTGAAAATGGACAAATAATACAAAAATAAATGTCTGATGAAGTATATCTCCTTGAAAAAGCATAGTTTCTATGCAATCCCAATAGTTATTGTTTTATACCTCCTATAAAATAAATTGATGATAGTTGAAGTCTAAAGCCTTGATTTTCTGTTGCTAAGAGATTGCAACTCTCTTGCTTTATAACTAAAACGGGAACTACGGATGCAATCCTAGCATTCATAGAAAATAAAATTTTGTAATAAAAGTGTTTCCTCTCTAGTCGTTAAATAGCGACTCCCCTTTTGTAAAAATATATAAACCACTTAGCCTGTCAGTCGCTAAAGTCACGTTCTATTGTGGTTAGTATTGAATAATTGAAATAGTCATTATCAATTTATGGATAAAATTAAATTTATTTAACTCATAAAGTTATTCTAATAAATATAAATGAAGGGGTATTGAAGAATTATTCAGTGATGGTTAATAATCCATCACAAAAGTCTACTGTGATGTTTCTCAATATTGTTAATTTAGTATTATAAAAAAAATAATATAACGATCTATTTTAGCTCACTATCATTAACCAAATTAAGGAAGATATACATGTTAAACAACACTCACAGTAATCCACTACTGAATAATAACCCTTTAACAAATCGTGGCTCAAGAGACAATAGAGGACTAAATAGTAACAACTTTATAAGTAGTCATTCTCATTTTAATGGAGGGAGACGTTTTGGCGGTGCAAATAATACACAATCACACTTAAGTGTTCTTAACTTGCTAATAAGATTAATAAAACAGTTATCAAGTAATAGGCGTCAACAAGGGGGAGGAAAAGGTTATACACCAATACCAACGCCAACACCAACAGGAACAAGCTCTTTGGGTAATCGTGTTTGGTTAGATACCAATAATAATGGTATACAAGACTTTACTGAATCAGGTGCTGCTAATGTCACGGTTCAATTAAAAGATGCTAATGGTAATGTCATTAACTCACAGCAAACAGATGGTAATGGTAACTATTCATTTCAGAATCTACCCGCAGGGAATTACTCTATTGGTGTAATTAAGCCTAATAATTTTGAATTTAGTCAAAAAGATGTCTTTGGAAACATTGTTGATAATGCCGATAGCGATATCAATGCAGCAACATCAACGACTAATACGATTACATTAGGTAATAATGAACACAATACGAGTATTGATGCGGGCTTGGTCGCTGGAACATCAACACCGACACCGACACCGACTCCAACCCCAACTCCTACGCCAACACCTACGCCAACACCAGTAGGAACAAGCTCTTTGGGTAATCGTGTTTGGTTAGATACCAATAATAATGGTCTACAAGATGCTACCGAATCAGGTGCCGCTAATGTCACGGTTCAATTAAAAGATGCTAATGGCAATGTCATTAACTCACAGCAAACCGATGGTAACGGTAACTATTCATTTCAGAATCTACCCGCAGGGAATTACACTATTGGGGTGATTAAGCCTAATAATTTTGAATTTAGTCAAAAAGATGTCTTTGGAAATATCGTTGATAATGTTGATAGTGATATCAATGCAGCAACATCAACGACTAATACGATTACATTAGGTAATAATGAACACAATACGAGTGTTGATGCGGGCTTGGTTGCTGGAACACCGACACCGACTCCAACACCGACTCCAACACCAATCCCAACTCCTACGCCTACGCCAACACCAGTAGGAACAAGCTCTTTGGGTAATCGTGTTTGGTTAGATACCAATAATAATGGTATACAAGATGCTACCGAATCAGGGGCTGCTAATGTCACAGTTCAATTAAAAGATGCTAATGGTAATGTCGTTAACTCACAGCAAACCGATGGTAATGGTAATTATTCATTTAAGAACCTACCCGCAGGGAATTACTCTATTGGCGTGATTAAGCCTAATAATTTCGAATTTAGTCAAAAAGATGCCTTTGGAAATATCATTGATAATGTTGATAGCGATATCAATGCAGCAACATCAATGACTAATACGATTACATTAGGTAATAATGAACACAATACGAGTATTGATGCAGGTTTGGTCGCCGGAACACCAACGCCAACCCCAACTCCAACAGGAACGAGTTCATTAGGCAATCAAGTCTGGTTGGATGCTAATCAGAATGGTGTTCAAGATAACGGTGAAGCAGGTGTTTCCAATGTTATTATTCAATTGAAAAATAGTAATGGCGGAGTGATTACGACACAACGAACCGATAGTAATGGTAACTATTTATTCAGAAATTTACAGGCAGGTGATTATTCCATTGGTGTTGTTAAGCCTAGTAATTTTGAATTCACGAGCAAGCATGCTTTTGGAGGCGCTGCCAGTACCATTGATAGTGATGTCAATGCTATCAGTGGTATGACAGATACAGTGAGACTTGGTACGAATGAGCAAAATACATCGATTGATGTTGGTTTAGTCGCTCCAGCACCCGTAATCCCTTATAAAGCTGAAATACTAGGCAATAAGAGAATCATGGAAGGGACTCAGCAGTCAGTGACGATCAAGCTTGATCGTCCTGTCACTCAAGATACATTAGTCACGGTGAGATCGACTGATTTGACGGCTAATCGTAGTAATAATTTCATTGATCAAGGTCAGCTTTACTGGGCTCCAACGGGAACGGGCTGGCTAGCTAATTTGTCAGAACCTGCTCGTGAGGAGAGAATTCGTGCTTATGCGAAAAAGTATGCAGTGATCGCTCGTGCTAATCCTGTTGCCGCACAACTCTACCGAGATGTGGCAAATGGTGCTGAGATTAAATATGCCAATGCCAATCAAATGAAAAATGATTTTACTCTTAGCACGAATGGTAATGCTGTTACGGGTGATCTATTTCAAGTGCTTGTAAAAGCAGGTCAGATGGAATCAGAAAATATTGATATCGATGCTTGGAAAGAACAAACAAGCTGGCATCAAGGTCACGGTGGTGCTCCTAATGCACCTCAACGTTACGAAGGGCATGAACGTTTCAGTTTAAGTGTGGAGCAAGTGGGAGGTGTTGATATTATGGGGCAAGCTCAAACAGAAATCACTATTCTAGATAAACATATGCAACTTGGTTCTCCTGTCGCACTAGACCTCAATGGCGATGGCAAAATTGGAACAACAGGAGATTCGACGGCAAAAGAAAGAGCCGCAGGATCTGAGCTGGGTTCTACTGTCAGATTTGATCTGGATGCTGATGGCAAAAAAGAGTCAATTGAGTGGTTGAAGGGTGACGGTGATGGTCTATTAGTTGATACAAGCAAAATAGGCGCAAATAATGCCATTAATGGACAGGCTCTATTTGGTGATATGGGCGGACAGTTTAACAATGGTTACGACAAGCTCGCTTTACATGATACGAATAATGATTCAAAAATTAGTGGTAGCGAGCTAGACAACCTAAAAGTATGGGTTGACGATGGTGATGCTAAACTGGAAGCAGGAGAGCTTCATTCTTTATCAGAATATGGTATCAATCAATTGAGCACACAAGCACAAGATGTACTGAATGAAAAAGGTGAAATATTGATGCAATCAACAGCAACAACAAATGATGGTCAGTCGGTATTAACTGAAGATGTATGGTTCGGTATCGATAAGTAATAACATGTTATCGTTAATTATTTAAACATTGCGTTATTGCTAATGAATAATATTAACGTGAACTGTTAGTTTTCTAAAGCCCTTTGAGCCTTCGGTTCAGAGGGCTTTTTTATTTAAACACAATAATAATGACTTATTCTTATGACAAATATAGCTTCTTCTGACCAACTGCTAGATGACAGTATTCCCTCTCTTTACATTAAAGTTATTATTCAAGGCTTTGTTTTACAAATCCACAGAGAAATAGCACAGCACCCACTGGAGGCTCAAGAATTATATGTTGTACTGGAGAAGCAGCTAAGAACGGTCGTTGAATCCGTTCCTGTTGGTGCATTACATCAATTACAACAAGTGACTATTTGGGTTGAATGGGATAATGGATGTGAAGCGGCGGCTAGGTATCATCCCTCTAGATCTTGGTTAGAGGAAAACGGTGCAAACCCTGATAAAGCGCAGTGTGTTGAGATCAATGCAACACTGAAGTTTATTCAATGGTCTCATACTCAGCCGTGGATGATATTACATGAATTGGCTCATGCTTATCACTTTCAGGTGCTTGGTGAAAACAATAAAAATATTCAAATAGCCTTTCAGCAAGCAAGAGAAAAAAAACTTTATGACTGTGTAGAATATGATGGAAGGTTAATGCTAAAAGCTTATGCTATAACTAATGATAAAGAATATTTTGCAGAATTATCAGAAGCTTATTTTGGTAGGAATGATTACTACCCTTATACACATGAAGATTTAAAGAAGCATGATTATATTGGTTATCAATTAATGGTATCTAGCTGGAACAGTAAAGACTCTTGCTAAATAGAGTCTTAGCCCGTTGAGAAAATACAGCAACATACCTAAGCTTTTGATTGCGATCTTAGTTGTCGTTTTCACTAGATTTTAGCTTAAACCTTGGGGCTATGCGGTTCTTCTAAAAAATGGCAGAAAACTAAAAATTTTAAAGCGTTCTATAATGTGGGTTACAAGGTGACAGAATCTTAGCTTTTCCTCTGGAAGTTAAACTACCAGCCTTTTATAAAAATATAGAGACCACTGAGTCTATCAGTAGCTAAAGTGATGTTTCATTGTGGTTAGAATCTAAATAGTCATTATAAGAAATGACTTTATGGCTGAATATAATAGTAAATTATTTTAATTCATTAGGTCGTAAATTTTTTTAATAAATATAAATGAAGGGGTGTTAAATAAATATTTTGTAGTGATTAGTAATGAATCATTATAAAAATATGCTGTGACACCGCTGTAAATTGCTAAACCTAGTCTGTATAAAGAACCAGTCATTCCTGTTAGATTTTAGCTGGAAATTGATGGCACACCATTTTTATAAAAAAGGCAAAGATCACAAAGATTTAGAGCCTTATGTAATACAGTTTATAGAGGTAATGGGAACTGCTGATAAAAATATATAATGACTCATTTAGCTTACTATCATTAACCAAGTTAAGGAATAGGTATGTTAAACAATACTCACAATAACTCACTGTTGCATAATAATTTAATTAATCGCAATTCAAGAGGGAATGGAAATACAAATGCTAGAAGTACTATAGCTAGTTACTCTACTTTTAATCCTACTCATAGAAATGGAAATTTTAGAACATCGAATAGTTCAATTTTTAATAATTCTAATAGAAACTTTAGAGGGGGTAGTCACTCAATTTTTAATAATACCAATGGGTCTAGAAACTTTAGAAATGGCAATGGTGTGAATAGAGCAATAAGTTTTATAAGTAGTAATACGAATGGACCTATAAACTTTAGAAGTAGTAGCACGAATGGAACTGGAAACTTTAGACTAGGTAATCATTCTTTCTTTAATAATACGAATGGAACGAGAAGCTTTAGTGGAAACAGTTCTCAATCATCCTCACCAATGCTCAGCTTACTGATCAATTTAATACAACAATTATCAGGTAACAGAGGTCAACAGGTAGGAGGCAATAGTCATCAACATATAGGAAATCGCGGACATCAACATGTAGGAAGTCGCGGACATCACGTAGGAGGTCATGGGCAACATGTAGGAGGCGGACATCACACAGGAGGTCACGGACATTACGTAGGAGGTCATGGACATCACACAGGAGGTCATGGAGTAGTACAGCGCTTTAATTATCAACCTAATACGGGTGCTGGTTTTAAGAACATGGCGACAATCCCTAATTCAGAGGCATTTATTCAGCAAATTAAGGATGAAGGTTTTCAATATAAGCGTACTGGTAACTACGGTTCTGGTAGCTATGACCTATACAACAACCCTAGGAAACCAAAGGGTGAACGAAATATCTATGTTGACAAAAAGAATCATAAGATCTCTGTTGGTTCACCTATCGCATTAGATTTAAATAATGATGGCAAGATTGGAACAACGGGAGATTCAACAGCGCAAGAAAGAGCTGCAGGATCTAAGCTAGGTTCTACTGTTAAATTTGATCTGAATGCAGATGGTAAACAAGAATCGACTGAGTGGCTAGCGGGTGACGGTGATGGCTTATTAGTTGATACAACCAAGATAGGTGCAAACAATGCCATTAATGGACAGGCTCTATTTGGTGATATGGGCGGACAGTTTAACAATGGTTACGACAAGCTGGCTTTACATGATACGAATAATGATTCAAAAATTAGTGGTAGCGAGCTAGACAACCTGAAAGTATGGGTTGACGATGGTGATGCTAAATTGGAAGCAGGAGAGCTTCACTCTTTATCAGAATATGGTATCAATCAATTGAGCACGCAAGCGCAAAATGTACTCAATGGCAAAGGTGAAGCATTAATACAGTCAACAGCAACGACGAATGATGGTCAGTCGGTATTAACTGAAGATGTATGGTTTGGTACTAATAAATAAATCATAGCAAATACTCGTTAATTATTAAAATATTAGGCTATTTTTGGCTCAAATAAAAATAGTTAAAATATTGACGTAAGTTATTGGTTTTTATAAAGCCCCTTGAACTTTTGATTCAGGGGGCTTTTTTATTTAAACACCAAAATATTGACAGCATTCACTTTTCTTGTGAGTCAATGAAATATTACTTATATATTTCAATATTTTACCGCATATTTTGATCTATTCATTACTTGAAATTTAACTCACCATTGCTTTCTGGGAATATTTGTCTTTAAATTTCAAGACTATAGGTTTATCTGCCCTAGGTGACATTGAAGTCAATAGGGCATAATAGGGTTATTTATGAATATTCTTATATTAGCCCTTTCTTTTTTCTGAAAATTACGTAAAATGAGCCGACTATTTTTTGACGGTTTGTGCCGTCTAGATAATTTACATTAAGGTTTTGACTATGGTCACTATTCGTATGGCTAGAGGCGGTTCTAAGAAGCGTCCTTTCTATAAAATTGTTGTTACTGATTCTCGTAAGCCACGCGATAGTGGGTATATTGAGCAACTTGGTTTCTTTAATCCTATGGCTCGTGGTCAAGAAGAGCGTTTACGCTTAGACCAAACACTTGTTGACCATTGGGTTTCTAAAGGTGCACAGCCATCTACTCGTGTTGCTAAATTGATTAAGCAAAATGTAGCAGAGGCAGCTAAGGCTGCTGCATAAGTAGATTGAGTTATGTCAGTTGAATCGCAAAGTGACATCATCCTACTGGGTAAAATATCGGGTGTTTTTGGTGTTAAAGGATGGGTGAAAATATTTTCACATACCTCACCGATTCAACAGATTGTTAGCTATTCACCACTTTATTTACAATATAAAGAGGGTTGGCAAGCCGTCAAAGTGCTCAAAGGACAAAAGCAAGGTAAAGCCGTCGTTGCCCAGTTAGAAGGGGTTGATGATCGAGATCAAGCTTTTGCTTTAATTGGTACGCCGATTGGTATTAAACATGACCAGCTGGCAACGTTGCAAAGTGGTAATTACTACTGGAGCGACTTACATGGCTTAACGGTGATTAACCAGCAAGAGATTGAGTTAGGTCAAGTCGACTGGGTCTTTTCTACTGGAAGCAATGATGTACTCGTTGTTAAAGGTGAAAAAGAGCACATGGTTCCTTGGATTGAAGAGGATGTTATTTTCTCTGTTGATCTTGAGAAAAAGCAAATCATTGTTGACTGGGATGCAGATTTTTAATGCGTTTTGATGTTATTACCCTATTGCCTGAATTGGTCAATGCGGTAGTTGAGTCAGGTGTTATATCTCGTGCTCAAAAGCAAAATATTATTGAGTTGATTTGTACTAATCCTCGTGATTTTGCCATGGATAAACATCGTACTGTTGATGACCGACCTTATGGTGGTGGTCCTGGTATGGTGATGAAAGCCGGTGTGCTATTAGCAACGATTCGTGAAGTAAAGAAAAAGGCAGCTAAAGGCAGTCCAGTCATTTACTTAAGTCCACAAGGTAAGCCGATAAAGCAAGCAATGCTTCAAGAGCTATCGACAAAGCAGGGTGCTGTTCTACTTTGTGGTCGTTATGAAGGGATTGATGAGCGCTTGATTGACCTTGTTATTGATGAGGAATGGTCATTAGGTGATTATGTCCTTAGTGGTGGTGAATTAGGAGCCATGATAATAATCGATGCTGTGACTCGATTGTTACCCAATGCTTTAGGGCATAAAGAATCCGCATTGCAGGATTCATTTTCTGATGAATTATTGGATTGTCCTCATTATACCCGTCCTGAGACAGTTGAGGGATTAGCTATTCCGAAGGTATTAGCTAGTGGTAATCATCAAAAAATTGCACAATGGCGCAGAGCACAAGCTTTAGGTCGAACTTATCAACGTCGCCCTGATTTGCTTGAGCAAACAGAACTAAGTGAGCAGGATAAACAACTGCTTAAAGATTTTTTACGACAGCCGTGAGGCTAATCGAAATTTGAGGTTTAGGAAATGAGCAATATTATTCAAGATATTGAAAATGAACAAATGACGACTGAAATTACAGCGTTTAACCCTGGTGATACCATTATTGTCAATGTCCGTGTAACAGAAGGTGCACGTGAGCGTACTCAGGCATTTGAAGGTGTTGTTATCGGTAAACGTAACCGTGGTCTAAACTCATCATTTACTGTTCGTAAGATTTCTTACGGTGAAGGTGTTGAGCGTACATTCATGACTTATAGTAAAGTGATTAGTAGCATTGAACTTAAGCGTCGTGGCGCTGTACGTCGTGCGAAGTTGTACTATCTACGTGGTTTGACTGGTAAGGCTGCACGTATTAAAGAAAAAGTATAAACTTTATTGGCTTAGCTCTTATTCTTCACAATAGTTTATTGGATTCAATAAGATTTAGCTTATTCAGCTGATATAAAATGCCCGCATTCATTGCGGGCATTTTGCGTTGTGTTGACAATGCCTTTTAGTTTTTACTGGATATTATTCAATAACCAGTAAACTAAAACTCACTATTCTCAATTTCAGCAATCGCATCAGCAATATGCTTGCCCACTTGATCTTCAAATCCAGCCCAATCTTTAAATTGAACCAGCTTTTTCTTAACAATCGCTTTCATCTCAAAGGCTTCCATATCTTCTTCTTCCTTCAAATGAGTCACTGTTTTAAATAAAATATCAAGGTAATCTCTATAGTTCTCTAGTACCTTCTTATCACCTGTAGAACCATGACCAGGTACAACAACGTTAATATCGAGTTTCAATCCTCGCTCAGCCGCTGCAATATTACCAATAAAACTACCATCTGACATACGAGGTAAGCGTTGGTTAGTGATATTATCCCCAGTAAATAAAAGTTTATCTTCTTGTAACTCAATCATTGCATCGGTTAGTGAATGTGCATGTTGACTTAAATGTGCAATAAAATGCAAACCATCAACTTCAATGCTTTGTTTATCAGTCAATGCTTCTGTTGGGATAACAGGGGTTGTGCCTTTGCTACTGCCTTTGGTGAGCTTCTCCATTAGGCCAACCCAATGCTGTGCTTCACCATTATTGGCTTTTTTAATCATTTTAGGATGAGCATAAAATAGGGCTTTAGGAAAAGCTTCTTTAATTGCCTGATTAGCTAGCCAGTGATCACCATGAACATGGGTATTAAAGACATGGGTGATGGGTTTGTCAGTGGTTACTTTGATACGCTTCACTAATTCACGCCCCAGCTGGACATTAGAACCAGGATCAATCACCACAACCGATTTTTCGGTAATGACAAAACTAGGGTTATTCATAAAACCATGATTAGCTTTTGTTGGCATTTCCAATGGGCCGTGGATAACATAGGTGTGATTTGCAACTTTCGTTGTTTTGAAACCTTTTAGAATGACCTCATTACTCTTTTTATCTTTATCAGTAGGTGCTGACAAATTTGCTGGTGGTGGTTCAGCATTACTCGCAGTATAAGCATTGAGGCTGATCGTTGATACGATAAGTAGTGTTGTGATAAGGCGCATAGCTGGGGCTTCCTGAGTCGGGGAGAAAGTCAATAGTATACTTGTCTTTTTACCAGAAACAAAAAAGCTATTTTGAATTTAAATTGCTTGTTTTTAGATTTTTAGAGGCTGAAATGAAAAAGTCACCGATCATATTTTACTATGACCGATGACTTATTAAGCGAACTACTGGGTGACTAAGGGTTTACTCACCAGGTGCTTTGATTGAGATGTTGTTACCAACCGCAGTAACATTCACGCTAACTGGACCAATAAATCCAACATTGTTTGACACAATGCCTCTAGAAGAGATTGGGCTATTACGGTTAATCTGTGTCATTGATCCTGTTGTACCAGCGATAGAGCTTAGGTTGTTTCCGACCGCTGTGACTGATAATTTAGGATCTTGAGCACCAGGAACAACAACCGCTACTGGATTTCCTGACCCTGGTACATTAACACCAAAACCATTGCCACTGATTGTACCCGTTGCTGTTACTGGGCTATCGTAGTTAAACTGCATTGTACCTACTGTTGTACCACCGAGCTTAGCATCATCAACAGCTGATATAGATAAGTTGTTACCTACAGCCGTTACATTTAATTCTACGATACCGTCAACTTCAACACCTTCATCATTAGTTACCTTACCTAAATCGATACGATTACCATTAATCATACCCATTGCTGTAGCACCACCGTTCTGGTTGCCTTGTACTGCACCAATGGTTTGATCATCAACAGCAACCTCAATAGAAGCATTATTACCAACGGCTGTCACATTGACTTGAACGTCGTTCATTACTTGTCCATCTAAGCCTGATGGTTGGTTGTTAATAACACCACCCATTGCTGAAACAGGTGAGTCATGATTGAATTGGTTTACAGAAATATCAGCATTTTGATTGATTTCAACAGTTGGAATGTTAATTGCTCCAGTCATATCAAGAGTTTGACCGTATTCTAATACTACGTCACTATCAATAGTCACTCTAGGGAAATCAGCACTTGCTGTTGTTGCTGCGAAAGTTAAAGCTAAAGCGATTGAAGCAGTTAAAGTTGACTTGTTCATAATGTAATCCTTATATTTTTATTTAATTGGAGGTTTGTTGTTAAAAATTATTGTGTAACTTATTGTCTTTCGGGGTTTATCTGATTTTTATATTATCGTTGTAACACTCATTAACTTTTACGTTAAAGAGCTTTCCTACTAGCTGGGCAACACCGCGTTCAACTAAAGAACGTACACCCATCTGGATTGGCTCATCAGTACTTGATCCGCCATCATAATTAACAAGATTCTTGTCGATAAAGCGATACAGCCCTGACTTAGTACGCTTGCCAACAAATTGTTTCTGTAAAGAGATAGAGTCGATCACATCAAGTGTATGGACATCAACGATTCTTAAATCCATCGCTACATTCATCATGACTGTTTTAGAACCCATCTCTAATCCAGAGATATTAATTAAGCGACCACCGCTATAGATGTTGTAATTAACTTCAGTAACAGCACCAGTAATATAATAATCAGCACTGTGAATCTTTCCTGACATCAATGGCTTGTATCGAAGTGTGCGACCATTTGATAATTTATAGCGGCGGTTATCACCAATACGCTTCTTTTCCATTAGCTCAGTTTCGATATTAAAAGAGCGAATATTTCTACGTTCTACTACTTGAATCGATTTGATCTTAGTTAGTGCTGTAATCGCCATTGATTCAACACCTTGTGTAATTTTGTAGCCTTCTGATGAATTTACTTTACCTGTTTTATCAGGAATTTGATCAATGGTTACTTTAATCTTTCTTGATAAGTTAATGCGCTCTGATACACAAGTTAAACCATTGGTGTAGCGTGTATTATTCTCAGTAATTGTAGGGCCTTGCAATGGTGTAACAGCACTATAATGGTTAGAACTTGTGCTACTTGTACAACCTGTTAATAAAGAGATTGATGACGCTAATGATATAATAAGTAAATTTTTCATTTTTATATTCTTCTTAATAAGGACAGTAAGTCATATTATTATTTTTATTTGAAATACTGACTGGCATTATTGGAGTATTATTAATATTTTTTATTAGTAATTTAAATTTTTATTATTTAGTTATTAGTGTAATTAAGTACTTCATCATGATCTATCGTTGCATCAATTTCAGAGCTAGAATTCATCGTGTTATCCTTTGCATCCTGACTTGTCGTTAGGGTGACTGAACTATTGTCACCTGCTAATACCACACTAATATTGTTTGCTGAAGAACTTGTTTTTGGATCAACAAGTGAAGAACCTTTGCCTGCTCCTGCACCACCTCTTCCTTTGTTAAGACCTACTGGACATTTAGAAGGGTTTGCATCGCAGAATAATAAAACTCTATTTTGTGAAACTTGAATCTTGTCAGGAGTTGGAAAGTTCCAGCTCGTTG
The DNA here is from genome assembly GCA_023144895.1 of Thiotrichaceae bacterium. Classification (GTDB taxonomy): domain Bacteria; phylum Pseudomonadota; class Gammaproteobacteria; order Thiotrichales; family Thiotrichaceae; genus HyVt-477. Next base: position 7,414 of record JAGLEV010000072.1, on the reverse strand, counting down.
TTTGAAGTTCATTTGCGCTGACATTGGTGTTCAAAAAGAATAATGAGATGCTTAGTATTAATATTTTATTGTTCATTTTTGACTACCTTGTTTCTAGTTAAATAATGAGTTTCTACTAAACTAATTATTAAGTTTTATTTTTATTTTTTGTGGCTTCCTGCCGTGTGTCTATGTGATGTATTATTAAGAAAATCTATTAGAATTAATATGACTTTGCGTATATTGTCAGCGGTTTTCACGACAGTTGGAAAAATATGCAAATTATGGTGATTAAAGGGTATAAAGCGAAGGTTAAGTGGTAAGAAGTGCTGAGCTAAACGGCAATGTGCCAGTTATCTCGACATTTCAATACAGAAAGAGACAGCCATTGTGATGCTCTTGTTGTTTCTTTATCCGCATTATAGAAGGCTCTACACTCTATGATTTTTTAGAGGAACCGTATACTATCAAGGTTTAAGGTGAAATTGAGTAGGGAATGACTATTAGTGATGACAATAGGTATAAAGAAGATGTTTTTTGAAAAGGAGTCAGGTTGAACTTCAGTCCATCACTGATAGAATAAAGTCTAAGCTACTGAGTTTGATGCTGTTGAGAGGATAAATATACGGTAAGAAGTACTCTATATAAAGTAAACCAAGAGACTGCAAGACAGCATGAGAGTGCCATAAAGCTTTTATCAATAGTGGTTTAGAGTAGGAGGGTAGTCAGGTAGATTATGTTTATACCCTTTATAAGGGCTGGATTGTTCTTCATAAATCTTCACAAGCGGGTAAGCGCCAAGTATTACGCTTTAGCTTACCTGGTGATTTGATTGGTTTCCAAGGCACTCGGGCAAATATCGTGCAACATACGGCTTCTGGTGTGAGGCGATAGGATAAGTTTTATGGTCGGGACGGAGTGATTCGAACACTCGACCCCCACAACCCCATTGTGGTGCGCTACCAAGCTGCGCTACGCCCCGACTATGCGCGAAGAGTACAGTAATTGTCTAAGAAATAAAAGCACTAATCATTCGATAAGCTTAAACTTTGATGCTATGGAGGTTCCTCTAGAAAACTAAAGAGTTTAGCATTTTTTATAATATGGGTTAATTGGCTTAAAACTTATGTAACATTCCCGCTACTTCTGTCGCTTGGACTACAGAAGGCTTCAAAATATAGAGTTGACTCTTTTTAGAGGCAATGACACTGCCATCAACACATTTAAACTGAAATCTAGCGGGAACTGATACGGATATGATTTGGTAGATGTTTACCCAAATCGCCTTATCATTAGCAAACCAAATTATTTATCAAAGGGTTCTGGCTTGGGTGTACTCTCATGAGATGGCGGTAAAATAGGCATTTTAAAATCAGGTTGATCGCCTGTTAATGTTTTTAAGAAGGCGACTATTTCAGAGGTTTCTTCTTTAGTAAACTCTTTAGCTAGTTGAATCTTAGCCATTGTATTCACTGCTTCTGTTAAACTAGAAGCCTCACCATCATGAAAATAGGGGTAGGTTAATTCAATATTTCTCAATGTAGGGACTTTAAAGACAAACTTATCCGACTCTTTTCCAGTAACAGCAAAACGTCCACTGGCTTTATTCTCTGTGATATAAGGTTTGATCGTGCCCATTTTTTGATAGCTATTACCACCAACCGCGACTCCACTATGACATGCGATACAGCCACTGGTTTTAAATAACTCATAGCCTGATTTTTCTTTAGCCGTGATCGCTTCTTTGTTGCCTAGCAACCATTGATCAAATCGAGAATTTGGTGTTATTAATGTTTTTTCAAATTCAGCAATTGCTGTGGTGATTTTGTCTATATTGACTGTATCTGATTTAAAGACCTGCTTAAACTCTTCTCTATAAGCGGGTATAGAGGCAATAATCTTTGATGCTAATTTATGATTCGATGCCATTTCTTTAGGGTTTTCAATAGGTCCTCCTGCCTGTTCCTTTAAGTCCTTTGCTCTGCCATCCCAAAATTGAGCTATATTGAACGTTGAATTTAAAACAGTGGGTGAGTTAATCGGCCCTTGTTGCCAATGATGTCCTATCGATGTTTTTAAATTATCCGTTCCTCCCATGCTTAAATTATGACAAGAGTTACACGATATAAATCCTGATTTTGATAGTCGAGGATCAAAAAAAAGCTTTTTTCCTAATTCTGCTAGCGCTGGATTCGTCTCTGAATTGGATGGAATCGCTTGAATGGGTTCATTTGCTAGAAGGCTACCTGATACCAGTAAAATAGGTAAAATTAGTACATTCCTTATACTATGTTGCATGATTACTCTCTATCTGACTTATAAAAGATAGGTTGTATACCTTAATTTTATAAAAATATCTATAAGTCATGGTTATTTTAGCGTACTGAAAAACCGAATGAGAGGGTGGTAGCGCCTTTGTCAGTGGGTTGGGGTAAACAAGAAACGAGTTAACCAACGAATCAATTTAATGACTGTGGAGTGAATAATAGAATAGCTAATAGTGACTTCAATAGGACAAAAGGCGGGCTGTGTTGTGGGTTGGTGCAATGTGATTTGTTAGGTTTTTATACAGTAATAAGGGGCAAAAAGGGTATTGCCCCTTTAATCCCGATTACCTAGTCTTTCTGAACACAGATAGTATTCTTTTTTCTCTTTCCGTCCAGTCGTTTTGACTCTTATAAAGCATGCCGATAGTTCTTTTCAATAACCGAATACGATACTCAACTTTTTCCTTAATCCTGTCAATAGCGTTCTCATTACTTAAAGGGCAAGCTGTATATGGAACTGAACACGCTATGTCGTAAACCGCTAGTATCTCTTCTATGCCCGATTTGATAGTACGTATTTTAGAAGCGTAGATAGATACCAATAAATATTTACTGTTGTCACCTCCAGATGTTTCTTTGTTACGAGAGTTTACATTATCAAGTGCTTTTAAGTAGGTGGTCATGCCTTTATAAGTCCACGATATATCGTAAATCTTAGGCGCTTTTAGTTGTGAGAAGACTCTATAAGCATTTTCTGATTTTTTATGCACTGCTGACCTCAGGTCTCTTTTATTTTGCTTAGTCCACTCTGAAACGCCACCTAAGAAAGAAATTTTATTAAGTAAATTGGAATCTCTTTTTAAGTTTTTTATCATAGCTTTTTCCTTGCGAGCGTCTTTCTTGGGTAATTTGCAAGTACTTTTTGCTTCTTTACAGTGTTTGTCGTACAAGCCAAGTAGCGCATCATATCCCCACTCAGTGATACCTGCATGCTCTCGGATTATGTCAATCACGGCAGTCTGCTTTTCTGTGCCATGCATGTGCCCAAATACATAATTCCTCGTGTAAATACGAGCTGTTGTACGCAAATCATTGAGTGCCTTATACTTAGGATCTATCTTGGCAAGAGTTACTTTTGGTAATGTATCGGTCAGCTTAGTGAGTGTATTTATATAGATGGTCATATCTGTAAGAATAGTTTCCGCTTTAGTTACACAATTTGTTTCACAGTGGTAACCAAGATTTTTATACGCTTTGTAAAACTTATGCACCTTACGGTAGTTGATGAGTTTAGTATAAAGAGCTGTGCCTTCTTTAACAGGTAGTGCCTCGCCAGTCGACAGTGTACCAACACCTAATATTTTATAAGCATCACGGATGCTATTGTTAAGATTAGATATCTGTCTGTAGACTTTAATGCCGATAGAATTAAAGGCTTTACTCTTATCTGGCTGGCTAGTAAAGTATAAATCCTCAAAGTTTAAGTAGTCATTTGGAAAGAAACCGTTAAGGTCTAATCCGTCTGGACTTACGAAAGTTTTACCTTTAACTACTAAAAATTTAGGCTTAAAAGAGTATTCTTGCTGACCTCGATCAAAGTAGATTGCTTCTTTTGGTTTTTTGATTTCTTTATAGCTAGTTAGTATTAAATTATCATCAGATATTTCTGGTGATAATTTAATCTCAGCTCCATAAGCACCATTCACGCACAATAATGCAATTGACATACCGATTGTTTTAATTAGTTTCATAATGAATACTTTATTTTAATTATTAGATACTGGATACAGACCATCTGTATCCTTTAACATAAAAAGTATACTTAGATACATAGCATGACTCAATGGAGAGCAGACGAGTAAGCAGAGTTACTCCCTCTTAAGCTCATATCGATATGATAACGGGAAAAGCCAAGTGCCTCTGGTTTCAATGCTTTTTTTAAGAATTTACAGTGGGGCTGCTCCTGTTTTCTTGAATTTACGCTACAGTTAAATAGCAAAGTTAATTTCTTCACTTCACTTTAGAAAAATGAACCTTTCCTTGTTAGCTTTTTTATTAGATAACTTACAGCGACTAGCTCCTATTTATAGATTTTACGATGAAGTGAAAATGCTTTTGACTTTAATGGTTTTTATTTGAAAGCTTACGAGGCATAGAGCGTAGCTTTGCGTTGCTCGTCAAGTGGTGGCAGCTTGGGTTAAAAAAAGTCCAACCATTGCCCAAACTAAAAGAGAGTTTACTCGCTCCTCAAAAAGGTGATGTTTTAGAACTTGATGAGCTCTGGTCATTTGTTAGAATAAAAACAAATAAGCCATGGGTTTGGGTTGCACTTTGTCATCGAAAGCAGAGGGGAAAAGAGTGGTCGTAAACTGTGGAACAAAATCCCTGCACCTTACAAGCATTGCCATACATACAGTGACTTTTGGAGTGCTTATGAAAAAGTATTTGATGCTAAAACACATCGAAGTGTAGGAAAGGAGACGGGAGAAACAGCTCATATTGAGCGCTGGAATAACACTCTACACCAAAGAATTTTAGGCTATGTGCGAAAAACATTATCTTGTTCTAAAAAAGTGGTTTGGCATCACATGGTAACTAAACTATTTATTTATAACTACAATATATCAATAGCAGTCAAAATATAATCACTGCTCAATAAGGATGACAATAATGAATAAAAATCTGTCACGAAATAGCAAAAAAATTAATATAGTATTTTTAATTTTATTTTTAGCTTGCTCTTCCTCTGTTTATGCTTTACAACCTATTGAGGATTCTTCACAGCATAGTTTTTGTAATACTTCTGGATGGAACCTTAATCCTGATATAAAAAAATTAATAGAGGTAGGCTTTATAAGCTTTAGTAACGAATCTCTGCAAGGAAAACTCTATACAAATAAAGCAAAAGAAATTATATCAATAATAAATATATATAGCCCAATAATAAAAGGAAAAATTGTAACAATATTTGAAGATGGATTGAAAAAAACTAACTTTTACTACCATATTCATTCAAATACAGAAGGCAAAATTGATGGAGCTACAGCACTTATAGTTACAAAGCACAATAGCAATTACGATCTAGTTGGATATTGCTATCAACGTCTTAACAAAAAAAAGGACTTTGCTAAAAAAATATCCTCTGATATATTGTCAGTAGTTATAGAAAAGTATAAGACTAATAAAATTATAAAGGGGCTATAAAACATAATTGTAAAAACTATTTAAATTAATACCCTTAGTAATGACCTAAATGTCAAGTTCGGGTAGATCGTAAGCTTTCATTTTGAAAAGTGTTTTCGAAGTACATTCTTTACATACTCTGGTGCATCTTCTTTTACTTTTGATGCTTCCTTTACTAATTTATCATACTCAGTAATTTCATCTCCAGACCATAGTAAATCAAGCCTTCTGATATCTCTCATTGCAATATGACTATATGATTCAGGGTAAGCCCAATAACATGTTTGACAAGAATTCTTGTTTTTTATTTTCCAATTAGAACAGTTTTCACAGCTCCAAGATTTAGCTCTATTAGCTGATGCGCATAGCAACATATATTCACTTGATTCAAGTGACAACTCTCCACCATCGCCATCAATCTCGAATGGAATCCTATGGTCAATTTGTAGTTCCCGAACTGGAAATGGCTCAAGATAAATATTACATTTTGTACCATATTTCTCGATTAATGCAGACTTGAGCTTAGACGTAAATGCTGTTCTACCAGATAATTGCGTACTTCGAACATCAGAAGGGTCACCAAATTTATATGCGCCTATCTTTCTACCATCCGTACTTGTTACCCTGAAAGTAATAACTGGAATTCCTTGTTCTCGCACGTCTCTTATCGCTCGTGGCGGATGATTATAACCATACTTTTCTTTAAGTTCCTCGCTAGTAATTTGACCATATTCCAATATATGATCGATTACCGTTTTAGGTCTTTTGGCTTTTATACTTTTGAGTAACTTAATAAATTCTAGAGGATATTCTTGTTTACTCATGCAAACATAAGCTCCTGTTGTTCTTGAATTATAGGAAAAGGATACTCGTTTAAACGATCGACTAAAGCTGGTGATAAATATAGTGATTCTATCGTCTCGTCTTTATTACCTAAAAATGTTGCTTGTGTAGATCTCCCTGCCTTTATCGATAAATATTTTAGTGACAATGATTCAGGAAGCTTTTTTCCAAATGATTTATTACCTGTCTGCCCATCGTAACTAATTATGTAGGATGAATCATTTTGATTCATTATCTTAAGAGCATCAACGAACTCATCATAACTAAGACCGTTCAAATACCTGTGATCCCGTGTAAATGAGGTTCCTTGATAGGGTGGATCCATATAAATTAAATCATTTATTTTTGCCTTGCTTACAACCTCTCTAAAATCTAAAGAGCAAGTTTTAGTTTTTTTATAAAGCAAAGCTGAAACAGCTTTAATATTTTTTCTCATAGTGATCGGACGCATACCCGCACGTCGATTATCTGCGCTTTGATTAAATAAGCCTTTAGAACTATACCTAACAGCCCCTTTAACTATTCTAGCTAATAAATATAATAAGTGATGGGGTTCGTGAGTTGAATTGAATGTTTCGCGAGTTTTAAAAAAATACTCCTTTTTATCAGTATGTTGCTCATTCCATAAATGCTCATAAAGATTAACTAAATCATCGGGTCTTTCTAATATTTCTTCCCAAAGCTTCATTAGTGGTTTGTTAAGATCATTAAGAATTATATTTTTTGCTAGTCCATGGGCACTCGCAGACAAAGATATGGCACTAGCTCCGCAGAAAGGCTCAATCAGACAGTCTACATTAGAAGGAAAATGAGGGAGGATATGTTTAGCTATACCTCGTTTACTTCCTTGGTAAGGAAATGGATGAGGAATAGTGATTGAGTTAAATGATTTCATATACTCATAGTACCTCCTTTAAACTACAAAATCATCTGGTGTATTTATACCATTTTTGCATGAGGAAAATGATTATTCAAAAGCTCGCAATTTATGCCTTTACGTCGCAGACAGCTAACGGGCTTGCCGATTTACAAGTTTGCAGTCTAAATCTAGCACTATTTCAAACTAAACTACAGCACTTCGAAAAGCCCAACTTAAGGCAAGTCCGCTTGTTAAGCAACTTGTTGAACGAAGCCGCTATCGC